>JAPLCU010000070.1 GCA_026392045.1 Armatimonadota bacterium | reverse complement strand
AGCAACCTGGATTCTGAACTCTTACATCCCAACACCGTAACCGCATCGCATTGCGCACGTCTAAAAATAGGTATGCGCGAAGTGTGATGGCGCGCACAATTGTTCAGGAGGATTTGGGATGAAAGTATTTGCGTGTATTTTGGGGCTTATGGTATTGATGAGCGGAGCAGCTGGAGCGGCCGAAAGCAAGATGGTTTCGCTATCAGTCAGTGATGCCTCTATGATTACAGCTGCGGAGCAGTTGGCGAAATCCGCTGGGGTGAGCATTGTTGTAGACCCGGCAATTGATACAAAGGTGACTCTAACCCTGAACGATGTTGAACTTACCACAGCCTTGGATATGCTCGCGAAAACGGGCAAAGCGACCTGGAAAAAAGTGCAGTATGCCAAACAAACCGATTCCAAGGTGACATTAGATCAGATAAAATCATCTGTTCTGGCGTTGGCTGCTATGCCGCTTATTGCCGTTTCGGTTGACGACGCCTCCGGCAAGGGCGCTTCGATGTTCACCAGAGACCTTTCCACCAGCCCTGAGACTTCAAATATCAAGCTGCCCGAGGGATACGCCTGGACCACTGTCTACGCTATCTTTGCGGCTGACAAACCAGCTAAGAAGACAGAGACCGCCGCCGCTAAGCCATCGGACGTCCCATCAATAGATAAAGAAAAGTTAGACGAAATGGGCAAGACAGCCTTTGATAAACCCATTGATTTGGCTAACATGGCCCCAGCGGACAGAAAAAGAATGCTTCAGAATGAAATGATGGGCTACATGACGCTTATCCCCGAGGCGCGCAGGCAGCTTCTCAGAGACCAAATGGCAGCCGTAGCAGCTATGGACCCGGCAATGCGAAACCAATATCGCAAAGATCTGCGCGATGCTATGAAGGTGTTGAATCCACCGAAGCAGAGCGCTCAGCCTGTCAGGGGACGCACAAGGTAAGTTATTTCGGGATTTGTATGCTGCGCGGAATGGATACTTAGCTGACACCTCGCCATCCTGTTAGGTGCTGGGTGTTGGGTGTTAGGTGTTGGAAGGGACGGGGTTGGCGGTTGTCAGTTGGGTATCTTGACCGCAAGGCGTTTCGCATCACACTTCACCATCCAGCCCACCACTTCGCCATCCTGAGGTCACTCGAAGGATGAGCAGCATGCTAAGTGTCCAAACTAAATCCACACCAAAATTAGTTGTCTTCACTTGGTATAAGGGGTTTGATCAGAGAAACGAGTTCGGGAATACTTACCTCAACAACAAACCATAGCTCATCAAGGTCAACGCTGTCGTATGCATGTATGAGCACGTCTCGCATACCCGCCATTTCTCGCCAGGGAATTGTCGAGTGTGTCTCCCGAAAATCAGCAGATAACCGTTTTGTAGCTTCACCGATGATTTCCACTTCTCGGATCACAGCAGCATTGGTTTTTTTATCTTCGATAAAGTCTTCTCTGTGCATCCCTGCCGTGAATTGGAGGACGAGTCTTGCCGCCTGCAAAATATCCAGCAAAGTCACAATATCACGCTGCATACAGCACCTCTGCTGAGTCGAGTATTTCTTTGCGGCGCAGATAATTGGTGCTGCGCTCTATGCCGCGTTTGCTGACGAGGTCTACATTACGCCCCAAAAGCGATGCCAGCTCGTCTTGCATACGCACGTGGTCAAACAGAGTCCAGCGCGCATCGGTCGAGAAAGTCACAAGCACATCTATATCGCTCTCCGGCCCGAAATCATCTCTCAACACCGAGCCAAAGAGCGCAAACTCGCTGATTTTCCATTGCGCGCAGAACTCTGAAATATTGCCCATATCAAATTGTATATGAGGACTCATTTAATGCTCCATCGTTTGGATGCTTCATTTTACATTGATTTGTTGGTGTATTACAAGTTTCGAGAGTATGGGCGACCGCGCATGTTTCGGGAAAAGGGTTTCGTTGCTTCGGTAGCAGTGAATGTTGATTTTTCTTCCAACGTCATGCCAACGTCGCTGCCGAAGCCACCGGACGCACTCACGCTCTGGTCAAGAGATACCAAGACCATGCGCCCACGCAATAGTTGTGCCATCAGCTTATAGTATTTCCTACAGCCCGACAGGTTATTTGCCCGGCGGCTCCGGCAGCGAGTCTGACTGATGATCATGAGATAGTGAAGAATTCACTGCTACCGAAGCAACGCGCAACGCAACGCTACATCGTTTGGATGCTTCATTTTACATTGATTTGAGGGAGGATTGCAAGGTTTCCAATTCAGCTGTATCTAAACGAACCGCCGCAACCGCACACTATATATATGAATGCGGTTGCGGCGGTAACCCTTCGGCAAGTAACGCCAGGCGCGAAGCGCCGCCCTGGTGTGGGCGGATACCTGGCGTTACCTTTTGCCGACTTATGGGCGGAAGATTGGTAGGGTGCTGGTATGTTAGCGGTTTGTTTCGGGATTTCCGTTCCGCTGCGCTTCACTCAAATCCCGAAAGACCAAAACGGTTACCTGAAGCAGCGTTGATTATGCTTTTGAGCTGGCTCCAGTCGACCGTTTCGGCCCTTTGTTGTTTCGCTAAGGTCCGCCCAATATTATCCAGTGATCTGTTGCACCCCTTCACGAGAGTAAAAGCCAGGGTGCCGAAGCCATAATCGTCATATATCTTCTTACCCTCAACAGATTTTTGTATTGCGGCCATCTCGCTTTCTTCATCCTTGTGTATTTGTGCAATCAGTGCAGCCGCGGAGTATACATTCGCTTCAAGCATTGCTGCAAGCGATGATTGATCTACCCATGGCTGGATATTCTGCCTGAATTGATACTCAAGACTGGTTACAATTGACATGTTTTGGACATATACAAGCTCTTTGATGAGACTTTTGATGTAATAGATTCCAGCGGAAGTGCACCTCACGCGGTAGTACTCTGGAATACTTTTGTTGTCATTCTTTATATGTGTCAACATCCCCTGTGGCGACTCCACAAGTACTGTTGACAAGAGCTCTACAAGGCACTTCCGCACTTCAATTTTGGGATAGCCCAGTATGCCTAACATCTTCACCACTTCGCCCACATTAGCTTCTCTGTGTCTGTTTATCATCTGCAAAATGCGTGGCATGCACAACGAGTTACAGAACGCAGGCATGGGGATGTCGCTCTCAAAGAGATTTAGAACCATTGAGGCGGCGTTGCCATATTTCCTATGATACTTGTATTCGCTGCAAATCAGTGATTCCATAAAATTCCGCCAAGACAGGCGTATTTCATTGTGGCTATCGTGGCTATTAGGATAGTAGGTTCTAACCATCTCAGCAATTAGAGGTGTAGGAATGTGGGGTGACTGCAGCACTTGCTCCATCATTTTTAACTGCATGCGAACGTTGTCTACCGACAGTGCACACAGCGGCTCTTCGATGTCGCGGCTCTCAAGGCTTTTCAGCACCTGTTTAAAAAAGTTAGCGGGGCTTCCTATCACGACGTTGGCGCTCGGAGCCACGTTTATGCTCACAGAAGCTGTCTTTATCGTCTTAATAGCTGTATCGGCTCGCCGTGCGAGAACACTATGCACGTCTGGAGGAAACAACTCCTGGTCAGAAAGCCGGTAAGCAGCCGCTGCCATGGCCGCCATCGCCAACGGTAATGTGGTTGCGCGGACACTTATGATTACCTTTATTCCCGGACACCATGCGCGTTTGTGAACTGCCAAACGGATAGCCGCATGCTGCATTTCCTCGGGTGTCTGATCCAGGTTGTCCCAAACCAGGATTACTTTGTACCCCAGTTTTATCAGGTAGTTTATCCGCACTCTGTTGAACGTCTGATAGTTGTTGCGTTCAGGAGCTATCAATTTGAGTTTCTCAGCAGTTGTTTCAGCGGGTGATAGTTTGCTCCAAAGTGCAATAGTGAATGGCTTATCAAAATCATATTCCTCTTCCCACATTCGCATGCAATGTGGCTCATCCTCAAGCCAGGGCGCAAGATTGCGGAGTAACTCATGGGTGCGTAAATCCACATCTTTTTCAAGCGATGCAACATCAATACACGTTTCTGGGCAATCGATGATTATACATAATACATTTTGACCAGTACGTTGTATCTCTTTCGGCAAATAATTGTTAAAGAAGTGGTTAAGAAAAGTGGTTTTGCCAACTCCCGGGCTACCGTAGAGAAGGCGCAGGTTCCGCCTGCTTCCCACATCGTTATCGTTGATGAAGTCCAGCATGTCTTTCTCGGGTTTATCATCTTGATTAGTTAGGCAGCGCGCGACGCTGTTCCAACGCTTCCCAACGTACCACTTTTTTTGATGGCTAAGGCGCGCTACCCCGTTGAAGTCCCCGAACATCTGTCGGAAGACTGTCTGATATTGTTGAAATATGGTATTCCGCTCCATATGCATTCTGCTGATCTGATTTTCGGAATAGTATCGTTCACGGCTCATTCCTACACCCTCCAGATAATAGACTTTCTCTTATTGATTCGGCGTGTGCCGAGGTAATACACATACTCAATAGTGATGGTGTCATCTGACTCGCAACAGTCAGATATCGTCTGTTGAATAGGGATTTTACAATATACGTGTCCGGGCAACTCTTGGAGATCATACGTTAGTGTGTAAGTCAACGATGCATTGCGGGATGTCACTTGGGTGATGCCCAGGCAAGTTGGTTGAGCGCCGTTGTTGTAGAAAATAAGCAGACGCTTGTTATTATGGTTATGCGCACCTGTGTCATCAATTCCGATCAGGCGAGGGTCTGCCTCTCGCAGATTGAGCTGCCACATGGAGTAGATCGCGGCGCACGCGCTGATAGCCGCGAACACCAGCTTGAGATCTATCTTCCCAGAATCCCACACCATAAACGCACACATTACCCCGATTATCATTACAGTAACTGCAAAGAGCGCGTTAATTAATCTGACCATGGTTTGTCCTACTTCCGACGCCTGATGCCGCGTTGTAGCGCAGCTATCCCATATTGGCCCCATCAAGACCGGCGCTTGCCGATATATAAGCTTACTTGCTTCAGTATACCACATATATTCAAAGAGTCAAGCATTTTATGCTGATTTAATGAAAAAGGCAGTGGCCTTCTTACGTAGAATGCGCAAAAATGGGGTTAGTTAAGACCCAAAGGTAAGAAAAAGGGGACGAAGAAAAAGGAAGAAAAAGGGAAGAAAAAGGGGACGAGAAAAAGGGGACGCGAGAAAAAGGGGACGGAGCCCTTTTTGACCGAAACCCACTCAGCTTATGAGAAAAAGGGGACGGAGCCCTTTTTGACCGAAACCCACTCAGCTTATAGTTATCTTCTACCCCTTCCCCGCCTTCTCCTTCTTTCCCTTCCGGGCTCTCCGCTCCCCAAGCACCTTCTTCAAAAACTGCCCCGTATACGAAGCCTCAACGCCAGCGACTTGCTCGGGGGTGCCGGTGGCTATTACCTTGCCGCCTTTGTCGCCGCCTTCCGGGCCTAGGTCTATTATATGGTCGGCGGTTTTGATTACGTCCAGATTGTGCTCAATGACCAACACCGTGTTGCCGTTATCAACCAGTTTTCCAAGCACTTCCAGCAGCTTCTTGATGTCGTGGAAGTGCAGGCCGGTTGTTGGCTCGTCTAGAATATATAGAGTGCGGCCGGTGGAGCGTTTTGCGAGTTCGCTTGAGAGCTTCACGCGCTGCGCTTCGCCTCCTGAAAGGGTGGTGGCGGGCTGTCCCATTCGGATGTAATCCAGGCCAACCTCGTGGATTGTGCGCAGTTTTCGTTCTATCTTGGGGATGTGCTTGAAGAACTCCAGCGCCTGGCTCACGGTCATGTCCAAAACATCCGAAATGCTCTTACCCTTATACTTGATCTCCAGCGTTTCGCGGTTGTAGCGTTTGCCCTTGCAGACCTCGCACGGCACGTAAACATCCGGCAGGAAGTGCATTTCTATCTTAACTATGCCATCTCCCTTGCAAGCCTCGCAGCGGCCGCCCTTGACGTTGAAACTGAACCGCCCGGGCTGGTAACCGCGCACTTTCGCATCGGGAGTCTTGCTGAAAAGCTCGCGGATCATATCGAAAGTGCCCGTATAGGTGGCCGGGTTCGAGCGCGGGGTGCGGCCGATAGGGGACTGGTCGATATCGATGACTTTGTCTATATTCTCCAGGCCGGTAATGTCGTCATGTTCGCCCCAAACGCGGTGGCTGCCCTCCATTGCATACATCATGCGCGGGAAGAGGGTCTCCTGAATGAGAGTGCTCTTGCCCGATCCGGACAGCCCGGTCACGCAGATGAACATTCCCAATGGGAACTTCACATCCACCGATTGAAGATTATGAGCCCTTGCGCCTGTAAGCTGTATTGCATTGCCGTTTGATTTTCTGCGCTTTGCCGGCACGGGTATTGAAAGCTCACCGGACATATATCTCCCCGTGTAAGAATCCTTTGCTTTCTTGATATCCTCCAGCGTTCCCTCGGCGACAACTTCCCCGCCGTGCTCACCCGCGCCAGGGCCGATATCTATAATATAATCGGCGGCCTCTATGGTCTCTTTATCATGCTCGACCACAATAATAGTGTTTCCCAGGTCGCGCAGCTTGATGAGGGTGTTTATAAGTTTCTTATTATCCCGCTGGTGCAGGCCGATGCTGGGCTCGTCGAGGATATAAAGAACCCCCATAAGCCCGCTGCCGATTTGTGTGGCAAGCCGAATTCGCTGGGCCTCGCCGCCAGCCAGCGTAGCAGCGGCGCGGTCGAGTGTCAGGTAATTTAACCCCACGTCCAACAAGAATCGAAGTCTTGCCCGAATCTCCTTTATGACTTGCTCGCCGATTATATTCTCGCGGCGGGTGAGATGAAGCCCCTCGAACCAATCGAATGCCGCGCTCACAGACATCGTTGCTAAATCCGATATGTCAATTCCCGCGAGGGTCACAGCCAGGCTCTCGGGTTTCAGGCGCTTGCCTTTGCACGCAGAGCAGGGGATATCAGACATATAATGCTCGATCTCATCGCGGACAGCCTCAGAACTGCTTTCGCGGTGGCGGCGCTCAAGCAGATTCATTATGCCCTCGTAATGGGTGCGATACGTGCGGCTTCGGCCTTTGAACCGGCTCGTGTAGGTGACGGTTACGGGCTGTTTAGCGCCATAAAGCAGCGCATCGTATTGAGCTTCGGTAAGTTGACTCAGGGGCGTTTTGAGGGTAAAGCCCACCTGTTCGCCAAGCCCTTTGAGCAGCGACATCACCCACTCATTCGCGCTGCGGGTGAATGGCACAATCGCGCCCTGATCGATGGATTTTTCTTTGTCGGGAATCACCAGATTGAAATTGAGCTGCTTGTGGCTGCCGAGACCGTGGCAATCGGGACATGCGCCGTAAGGGCTGTTGAACGAGAAGCTTCTTGGCGCAATTTCCTCCATGCTGATTCCGCAGTCCGTGCAGGCGAAATGCTCGGAGAATAGCATCTCTTCTTCGCCGACAACATCCACTGCAAGCACGCCGTTGCCCTTCTTAAGGGAAGTTTCCACGGAGTCATTGAGCCGCTTTTCTATGCCGGGTTTCACGACCAGGCGGTCTACAATAATCTCGATGGTATGCAGCTTGTAGCGGTCCATTTCGATGTCATCGGTGATTTCATGCATCTCGCCATCAATCCGAACACGCACAAACCCTTCTTTGCGCACATCTTCTATGAGTTTTTTGTAATGGCCTTTTTTACCTCGAACAAGCGGCGCCAACACCTGAATTCTAGCGCCCTCGGGAAGCGCCATGATGGTGTCGACCATCTGCTCGACCGTCTGCTGCGCGATTTCTCGTCCGCACTTAGGGCAATGCGGGTGCCCTACGCGCGCAAAAAGCAGACGCAGGTAATCGTAGATCTCGGTTACGGTGCCGACGGTCGAGCGCGGGTTGCGCGTGGTGGATTTTTGGTCGATGCTGACTGCGGGTGATAGGCCGCTGATGTCGTCGACGTCCGGTTTGTCCATCTGCCCCAGAAATTGCCGAGCATAAGAGCTCAGCGATTCCACATAACGCCGCTGCCCCTCCGCGTATATCGTATCAAACGCGAGAGATGATTTACCCGAGCCCGAAAGCCCTGTGATGACCACCATCTTATCGCGTGGGATTTTCACGTTAATATTCTTGAGGTTATGCTGCCGCGCACCGCGTACGATTATCTTATCCTGGCCCAAACGGAAATCCCGAAACAAACCGCGTAACAACCAAGAGGAAAATGCTGCAAATATATCTAAGAATGAAGTGGAAAAACATTGATATAGCAACCGCACTCAATGAATACGAAGAGCAGATGGGCTTGCCTGTGGTCTATAGATTGTTGGATAGTGCGTCCGGCGGTTTTGGGAAAAGGGTTTCTCGAAACAACGAGCCTGCTTGGTGTATACTATGCGCCAAATCACAAGTTCAGACCCTCGGCGCACTCCTCAATTGGCGTCTGAAGCCCTTCTCGTATGGATTCCCGCATACCTGGGATAGATAGAAGAACCAGCTGAAATGTGTGATAGCTGCGGGAGCTCTTGAACGCGCAAATCTACCAACGCAGGTTTTTCGATCTACGAAACAGTCATCTCCACAGCATGCTCTTTGCCATCGCCGAAGAACGGCAGCATCTCGCCGAGGACGGGTTCGTTGTCTACCACTATCGAGCAATTCTTTTTGCTTTTCGATGTCGATCTCTTGATGTGTATGTTATAGGTGTCGCCTCGGAACTTACGAGCCAAATGGCATTGCGACCACGACTCCGGCAGGCGAGGGTTCAAAATCAGACCCTCGATTGTTGCCTCAATGCCGAGAATTTGCTCGGAGATTGCCGAGTAGATCAAGCTTGCGACACCTGCGCCGCGAGTGGAACCCAGGTATAAGCCGAGCATATCCGATATGTTCTGGTCACCCATAGATGGTGAGAGCGATTGCAGATATTGTGCTCTTCTTGGCAGCTTTTGGCTATATGAGTTCGTATCTTCTGCGGCTGATCTTAGCTCGATGATTTTCTGCAGATGCGGCGCGAATTCGTCGGAATCCTGTGCTATTCTTGACCATAATCTCAGCGCCTGCTCCAATAGAAGAAGTTCCTTTTCTTCGGCCAAAGCGCTCTTGTCGTAAAGACACATGCGAATTGCGCGCGCGCAGTGCTCTGCCAGGGTCAATGACGGCCCATCGGTGAGCGATACACTTCGGCTCAACACGCTGTCGTCTTGCGTCTCTGCGACATATCTGGCGGTGCATACGGCAAGCCATAGGATTTCGCTCGGGGGCAGCGTGACCTGTGAATCTCCATCTGCGCAATACCCGCCGAGCACAGAGAGCCTCGCTGCAAAGTTCAATAGACTTTCGCGGCAAAGGTCCGGCGCGGTTGCGTAAAGCGGCGAAAGGCATCTTAGCGAGTCCGCTGCTTTGTAGGGATCGAGGTGAGGCGCCCCCGCGTGTTCCTTGATCCATTCCGCGCAGGCCTCATAAGGGAGCCAAGTATTCATCAGCGCGTCGAACATGCGATCCTGGCTTTCCACCTGCAGCGTTGATCTGAGTTCTTTCCAGTGGGCGCGGCAGGCATTTACGGTCTTGTTGATATCATTGATTGATGTGTGCTTCCCAATGATCTCGCGGGCGATATCAACCGTGCGCGCTGCGCCAAAGCAGAAGCCAAACTCGGCCTCGCCTTCGATGGGCAAATCAATGTCTATGCTGAAGCTGGCAATTGCGCTCTCGGCAACCGATTCGAACTCTTGCTGCTCAGTGGTCTCAAGAAATTCGGGGTTTATGAGCGAGCGTCCTTCGCCTATGAATGCTGATTTCTCTATCTGATATCGCGAAGGGGTGAGTGTGCTGGAATGGAAGAAGACCAAGTCTTGCAGCATCCTGCCGGTGCGCTCCGAATCCAGCGCTTCGAGAGGCTTTCGCATAACCAGCGCCTTTTCTTTCGGTAGGAACTTGCATTCCAGCGCAGAGCCCGCGCGAGGTCTCACATAGGTCGTGAAAGTGAGCGTCCTGTTAGAAGCGGAGCAGTTTTGCAGCTTTACATGCCAAACCTCGCAGGAGCGCTCTGGCGATACGGCGATTGTCACCGTGGATGAGACTTTATTAAGCAGCGAATAGGCGGCCACAACCCCAGGGCAGAAGCTGACTTCGTATTTGGCGGTTTTCTTGCAGACTGGGCCATGAAATGCAGACCATGTCTCGCCGCTCTCCTGATCTTTAATATACCAGGCCTTGCCGGTGCCGTCTGCGGCGCTTATGGGGCGGCCGTCGAACCAACTTTGCCCGGAACCATCAGGCATAAGCTCAATGAAATAGTCTGATCCGGGGCTTGCAAGCGTGCTTCCGAACGGGCTTGTTCCCCCTATCTGGTGCGTTACAAACGCATTATCCTTGCCGAACCTGCCGGCGATGTATGTGACATCCTGATCTGTTCCGCCTGGTCCAATCTTTATGGCCATATTCTCACCTCGTTTTGGGCAATACTACATTATCTAGTATCGGCTGCTTTTGTGCTTAGCTGAATATCTACTTTGCCTTGGGAAGGAAAATGTCTGCCTGATGTTGCAGAAGTAAGCGGAGGATAACTATGAAGACTATTGAAACTATAAGCAAACGATACAGCGTAAGGGCCTATAAGCCCGATCCTATAGAGGAAGAAAAACTGCTGTGCGTGCTGGATGCGGCTCGCCTTGCGCCAACTGCATGCAATATTCAGCCTTTTGCGCTCATTGTGATTCATACCAAAGGCAGAGAAGCTGAGCTGAATACAATCTATAAGCAGCCGTGGTTCGCGCAGGCGCCAATAGTGATCTGTGCATGCGGGGCGCCATCTCAGGCTTGGAAAAGGCGAGACGGCAAAAGCTATGTAGATGTGGATGTGGCGATTGCAATGGATCATCTGATCCTCGAAGCCACGAACCAGGGGCTGGGCACGTGCTGGATTGGGGCATTCGACGCAGACGCCGCGCGCGAGGTTCTTGGTATCCCAGATGATGTCGAGCCGATAGCTTTCACCCCGCTCGGCTACCCGGCGGACTCACCCCGAGAGAAAAAGCGAAAGTCTTTGGATGAGATTGTAAGATACGAGCATTGGTAGGAGTTGATATTTCGGGGTTTCCGTTGCGCTGACGCTCCACTAAAATCCCGAAACACCAAAAAATCCGATACCGCCCACCACTTTCATCAGATTCCGAAATACCTAAGTAGATGATTTTCAGTCTTGCAGCTTGGATATGAGTTCGTCGTACCGTTCTGACCAATCAGTTCGTTTCAATAAGCGACCTATCTGTCTGCCACGCTCCTCAAGGTCAACAACGCTGCCGATCTGCTTAGTTGGAAGTCTTTCCAAAATCATCAAGACATGCTCAGCCCAACCGCGCATAAGGTCCAAGAGCCCCTTGCTGATTGCCAATCTATTCTGGAAGGCTTCATCAAGAACAGCAAGTGTACGGCTTTGCTGTTCCCGCAGTTGGGGTAGGACTGCAAACTGCTCGTCAGAAAGCTTGCCATCGCCACCCAGATCGCTCAGCTTCAGAGCGTGCTGCCAGTAGGCGGACATATGGCAGTACGCCACGAATGAGTCTTGACTTTCGGCCAGTTTGGCGGAGGATCTCGTCATTGCGGCGAATGCTTCTGTCTTCTTTAGCATGAGCAGCAACAAGCCCCCACCCAAAGTAATGAGGAATAGTGAGATGACCTGAAACACGAAAGCCATTGCATTTGAGTCGAGCGTACCTTTTGCGGATGCCTCCAAACTAGCGCAACGGTCATTTATGACGTCTTGGGGCGTCCCGCACTTGCTGACGTCAGCCGCAATGTCCTTTGGAATGTGAGATATCAGCTCGACCACTGCCCTGTTGGCTGCATGGAAGCGGCCGTAAGCCGCAGTCAGTGTCGTTATGCAGAGTACGGCCATGAATGCCAACAGCAGCAGCAGGATCAGGTTGAGAGCTGCCTGGCTCATGCCCTTGATGATTCGGTTGATGCGCCTACTCATTGTCATCACCGTTCGACAATGATTTCTGGATATCCCACAACTTGCGACCCAATTTGTCGTACACGTGGCTGTCACTTTTGGGTATCATCTCGATACCAACCAGTTGCTTCCTCAATTCACGGTCCTTTTGCCCAAGATCGTTCAGGTAGCTTATGTACTCTGAGAGGATTATGACCCTGTTCTTCCTCATATCCCACGGTTTGGCATTCAGCACATAGTTCTCCAGCCATATCCATCCTGTGATGATGCCGCTGTCTGTCTTAGCTATCTCATCTTCCTTCAGGCCAACCGAGCTCATATTTAGATCCGCTATTATGCAGTCTATATCTTTCAAATGCACGCTTCTTGCATCTCGAATGCTGAGAGCATGATGCACTATATGCTGGCGATCCTCAAGCCAGCTCACGAGCTGGTTCGCGGTGCCGCGGTCTTCAAGCAATAAGATTCTCATGATTTCTTCTCCTTTGCAGGTATAGTGACTTTGAATTCCACTTCCCAAGTGGGTTCAAATACAGACTCCAGTATTTCCAAGTTCGAAGGCGCGGAATACTTTTGCTCACCCTTTGGATCAATCGCAACTATCTCTCGGTAGACCATAGAATCCATCTGTGACAGTAGTTTAGTAATTGCCTTGATCGTATTTGGCTCTCTTATTTCTAGATCGCTACGCGAAATGTAGTGCGACATCAATGGCACGTTGAAGTCGGAGAGCTTCTTTCGCGAATGGGATATGCTGCCTCCGTGCGCTTCGGCTATCTGCTTGGATATCCATAGCCCTATCCCCAGGCCCTTCTCACCAGCGTTATCGCCCTGATGATAGAGTTCGTAGGGACGTGAGCATTCCTCTATCTCGCGTCCGTAGCTCGTAACTGTAAGCACGTGCGGGCCTCTGGTATTAGTGCTCTCTTTCCTGCAATCAATGCAGATACGTGTACCCCTATGACCATACTTTACGGCATTATCCGCACGGTTGTATACAAGGTGCTCCCTAAGTGTCGGGTCTGCGTATATTGCTGGGCGCAGCTTATCATTGGTAGCCGGGCAGTGTACATCCATGATCCTTCGGCGCGCGTTGGTTTCAGTGCGGAACAGGTCC
>JAPLCU010000090.1 GCA_026392045.1 Armatimonadota bacterium | reverse complement strand
ATCCTCCTCGCTGAATTTTTGGCGTTATACCTTATACTTCAGCACGGGAGGCTCCAACCCTCTATATTGCTCTTATCATACCAGTCTCAGGATGGCGAGTTGGTAACTCAGGATGGCGAGTTGGTAACTCAGGATGGCGAGTTAGTAACTCAGGAAGGCGAGTTGGTAACTCAGGATGGCGAGTTGGTAACTCAGGATGGCGAGTTGGTAACTCAGGAAGGCGAGTTGGTAACTCAGGAAGGCGAGTTGGTAACTCAGGATGGCGAGTTAGTAACTCAGGAAGGCGAGTTGGTAACTCAGGAAGGCGAGTTGGTAACTCAGGATGGCAAGCCGCCTGGATTTCCGCCTTCGCGGGAAAGACAGGATGGCGAGTTGAACACATAACCTTTACACTAAACCCTATGAGATGCTAGTGAATCAAGTTCAGCATGACATTTCACTCACAACCGTAAGCGCTTGGCCCTTCCCATTTTCCTTGTTTTCTGCGATAATTAGCACAGAGAACGGATAATTGCTTCGTGCTCGCAGAAAGGGTATATATCCGGTGCGAGACCGGACCTTACTTATGCTAAAAAAGTTTACAAAGAAATTAAAAACTTCGCTTGGTGTGGATGCCAGCGCTCAGATATCAAGACACGGCCGCTTCCAGCGCCAGGAACCAGTGATGGGTGGAGATATGGGCAAGTGGATCTGGACGACCGGATCAGATGAGCCCTGTAACTCCTACGTTTATTTCCGCAAGCTCATAGAGCTCAAGGCAAAGCCTACTAGAGCGATACTCAGCGCTGCGTCGGATACTCGTTACAAGCTATATATCAATGGCGAATACGTTGGCAAAGGCCCCGTGCGAAGCTGCAGCGGATACACTTACTACGATAGTTTCGACATCACCGAACGCCTTACCAGAGGCAAGAATGTCATAGCTATACACGCTATCCACATTGGTGAAAAGACCAATTTCGCCCCGCTCAAGAAACCGGGGTTGGTGTGCCGCGCTGAGATCGAGAGCAATGACGAGATAGCGCTTGTGGTGAGTGATGAGACATGGAGCGTCCACGCGGCTGACGATTGGACCAACCTTGGCGGGCGGATAAGCGATGCATTAGGATTCCAGGAAGTCTATAATGGCGCTCTTAGGATCGAGGGTTGGAACCAGGCGAAGTTTGGGGAGAGGAGCTGGGAAAACGCGGTTGTTGTTGGGACGGTGCCGTCAATGCCTTGGGGCACGCTGGTAGAGCGCGAAATCGCGCCGCTTGCAGAAGAGAAAGTTTACCCAAATGCAATATTTGGACTATTTAACTCCCCCGAACGCAGCATCGACACCCCACCCTCGGATATGCCGCTGATCATGGCTGACTCTGAGCTTGCTCCTCTCAAGAGCGGCAAGGTTGTTAACTCTGAGGCGCTTCTTTCTGACAGCGGCGAGACCAAAATCAGCACGCCGCGCAGCGATATGGGCGTGGTGGTCGTTCTTGATTTCGGCAGGGAAGTTTTTGGCAATGTTGAGCTTGGTGTGGCGGGGTCGGCAAGCGCTTGCATCGACATAGGCTACAGCGAGATTCTCGAAGATGGCCGGGTGAAGCCAGACCGCGGCGGGATGCGATACACAGACCGAGTCATGCTCAAGAAAGGCCGCCTTGAATGGCAGGGCTTTGAGCCGCGCGCGTTGCGATATATGCAAATCGAGTTCAGGCGATGCTCGGGGACGGTCGCGCTCGAATATGTGCGAATCAATCAGACCACTTACCCTGTTAAGAACATCGGCAGCTTTGAGTGCAGCGATCAGTTGCTTAACGATATCTGGCGAATCGGCGCATACACCACCCGTCTCTGCATGGAAGACACATTCATCGACTGCCCATGGCGAGAGCGCGCGATGTGGTGGGGTGACGCGCGAATACAGTCCAGGTCAGCATTTTACGCATTTGATGACACCCGCCTACTTGCGCAGGGGCTGCGACAATTAGCATCACAGCAGACTGACGAAGGCGCTATTTTGGGAATGTATCCGGGCGAAAGCGACAAACTGATGCCGGATTTCTCAATATCCTGGCTGTTTTCCCTGCTTGATTACTATGCATTTGCCGATGACGCAGGGCTGTTGAGAGAGCTTTACCCGAATGTGGAGCGATTGCTGGAATGGTTTGGTAAACACATCAGCCCGGATGGTCTGCTGGAAGATGTGCCGGGGTGGCTCTTCATAGATTGGGCCGATCTCGACAAGCGCGGCGAAGTAACCGCCCTCAACTGCCTCTACTACCATGCTCTGCGCGTGGCTGCCGTCCTCGCCGCAATTACCGACAGAGAAGAAGACTCTGATGGCTTCTTGGAAGCGTCAGTCAAGCTGCGATTGGCCATTAACAAATTCTTATATTCACCCAGGCAGGGACTGTATGCAGATTGTCGAGTTGACGGCTTGATCGTTGACACCTACAGCCCGCAGACAAACATTTTGGCGGCGTTGTTTGATGTGGCAGACCAATATCGCAAAGCAAGTATCCTGCGAACGCTCATCGGAAGTTCATTGGCTGAGCTGAACACACCATATATCGTTTCTCATCTGGTAGAAACACTCTGCGCCGACGACCATCATGTGGATGCGCTGCATGTCATTCGCAAGAAATGGGGCGAATTGGTTCGGGCTGGAGCGGCCACATTCCCCGAATTTTTCGATGGCGACGGAAGCAAATGCCACGGCTGGTCTGTAGGTCCTGTTCGAGATTTGATTGCAGAGTTTGTCGGGATAAAACCAGTGCTTGGCAGCCATAGATTTTCGGTAAGGCCGCAGACGGGCGATCTGAAATGGGCTAGAGGCTCAGTGAATACCAAGGTGGGCCTGCTGAGGGTTGATTGGAAGATTATCAGGGGCGCGCTCAGCATCGGCGTGGAAGTGCCGCAGGGCGTGAAAGTGGATGTTTATCCTCCGTGCCCTGATGATTGCAGAATTACTGTTGATGGCAAATCGCATGAGGCCAGATTTGTAACGCTCAGCGGCGGCTCACACGTGGTGCGGGTGGATGTGGTGAAACCCGCCAAACCTGCGCGGGTGGATAAATCGCTGGAGCCCCCGCCGATGCCGCACGTTGAGATTTTGGGCGAAGCCTTAGTGCGCAGACGCGGGAGGCTGGGACTGACTACCGAGCGGCGGACGAGAGGCAGACGCGGGAAGGAAGATTTGATCGAGACAGATACGGTCGAACTTGAGACAACGGAACTTTCTGAATGGATGCCTGTTGAGACTCAGCCTGAAATCGTGTCTGAAGAAGCTGTCACACCCAAGCGCAAACGTTCGCGCAGAGGCGGCAAAGGCCACTCTCAGGGTACGGAGGTTGTTGAGCCAGTTAAATCCGTAGAGGTTGCAGCGCCTGTTGCAGAAGCACAGGTGGAAAAAGCTGCGGAGCCTAAAGATAGCTCTCGTAGGCGCAGGTCCCACAGAGGCGGCAGAGGACGTTCGCGCGGCGCAGAAATTGCTGAAGCTGCAGAAGTCACCCAACCCGTCGCAGTCCCAGAACCGGCAGTTGAGTTTAAGCTTGTTGATGAGGCTTTGATCGATGAAGGAGAGATACGAAAACCACGCGGCAGACGCGGACGCAGGGGCGGCAGAGGAAGATCGCGCGGCGCAGAAACTGTCGAATCTACAGAAGCCATTGAAGTGCAAGAACCGCCTGTCGAGTCTGAGCTAGTTAAAGAGGCCATAATCGCCGAAGAGGAGACACGAAGACCACGCGGCAGACGTGGACGCAGAGGCGGCAGAGGAAGATCGCACGGCGCAGAAATTGCCGAAGTTGCAGAAATCACGGAACCCATCGCAATCCCAGAACCGCCTGTCGAGTCTGAGCTAGTTAAAGAGGCTATAATCGCCGAAGAGGAGACACGAAGACCACGCAGCAGACGCGGACGCAGGGGCGGCAGAGGAAGATCGCGCGGCGCAGAAACTATTGAAGCCATTGAGTCTTTGCCGATAGTTGCTCCTGAGCCAATTCAGGCTGAGTCAACCCCAGAGCCTTCCAGCGAGCCACGCAGGCGAACTCATCGCGGCGGACGTGGTCGAAACAAAAAACATCCGGCTGAGATACCACCGCAGCCTGCAGCCGAACAGCCAAGGCAACCCAGGCGCCCAAACCGCAAGCCAGCGGCAAAGGCTGCCGAAGAAACGCCGAAGCCTGCAATAGAACCTGCACAGGAGCCGCCTGCTGCGAAACCGAATAGGCGTCGGTCTTATAATCGGAAACCGAAGGCAGAATAGCTCTGCTTTTGGTGTTTGAGTTTGTTGTTGTTGAGTTGTTTCGGAAAACCCCTTTCCCGAAATCTCCGTGTATGAGATGATATCGGGACAGGGTTTCCCGATACAACAGAGGATGAGAGTTTGTAAGCTTTGGGAGGCAAACAGTCTGAGACATATAATAGCTGCCCTTGACGACGATGTTGACATAACGAAATAGCTAGTGTATTATTCAACTAGACCTATACTCGCTTCCAACTATGATTGGAACACGTTTGATTAGATCGCAGCAGATATCAGGTGGTAACGAACACGTGGAATGCAAAAAATGGCCTTTTCGGCCAGTTCACCTATCAAATGACGGCGAATTCATAACCAGCCGACCCGAACTGAACGTGCTGACCGGACCTGGCATTCTCCCAAACAGCCACATGCAGGGCGAACTGACTACTTTGTGCTCAAATATCGGGCATTCCGGCTCGATAGTAGAGTTCGCAGAGTGCGAGAAGCGGGGTGTTCGCACTGATGCTGGTCGACAGGTAATCAGATTGAATGCAACATCAACAGTGGTAGTCATACAAGGACTTTCGCAACCAACACCAGCATTGTCTTTAGCGAATATGGTGATTGTGTGGTGGGTGTATTCATCTGTGGCGAGCTGTGCCTGAATGATGAACTGGACACCATCTCCAGAATACAGAACGTGTTCTTCAGCAAGGAACAAGGCCATCTGCTTGAAGCGCAGGTGAGAAAAGCCCACAAGGATTGGATTGCGCTACCCGAGCACTTGTTGAACCAGAATGATTACCGAGAACTCCTATCTAAGATCGAGCATGAGCTTAAGCGCTTTGATGATCATTTGGAACAGCAACTGGATCAACAGCGCGCCAATTACGTAAGGAGCGTAGTTGAGTTGCGGATAAAGCAACTTTGGGAGAGTTTCCCGGACAAGCCACATTCCAATTCCCAGGCAATGCTGGCAGATTACTGGAGGAATGTGGGAGAGCGGCTGGCAGACATGGTCGCGGATTTTGCTATCGAGTATGTTGTGGTTTTCGGCATGAAGAAGCTCAGGCCGGAGGAGCCGATGAAGCTTGAGGTGGTGGCCTCTCATGGAGCGCTGCCGGAATTGAATACTGATGATGTTATCCTTGATCTGAGTGAATTACCGGATGAACAGCGCCGTCAGCCTACGAACAGCCTGGATTGCCCTCGCCTTCTGGATGCAATCAAGGGCTTCTCATCAAAGCCGAGTGTGCAGAATACCCTATTACGCCTTCTTCCTGCTCCTCTTCTTCCCGAAGCCAACGTGGCGCTCATGATAGGCTACACAGAAAATAACCCACTGGATTCTATCGACAACAAGCGCGGGGGACATCTGGACAGAGCTCTGGAATTGTTCTATGCGGTTGTTCTCTCCGCCTACTCATCGACCATTGCGGCGGCGGAGAGGGACCTTACTGAGAGAAACCTGAGAGTATTCAGCCACGAAGGTGGCCACCTCGCATTCGGCTTGGATGGCCTTCGACGTACATACCTGGCTTCCGAGGAGGACTTTCGAAACTTGGCGGCAGCAAAAGCGGGCGACATTGCGGGGAACTTGGCGGCATTCGTCGACCAGATACGTTTGCTCTTCAACCGAGCGCGAATGATGATTGCCATTCCGGCGCCCAGAAAAGAAGAGTTTCTCATATTCGGAGAGCTCTTGTGCAAGTGCCAGGACATGTTCCGCAATGAAACCAACGCGCGCAGAATGATCATGGATGTACACTGCCCGGCTACC
>JAPLCU010000164.1 GCA_026392045.1 Armatimonadota bacterium | reverse complement strand
CTTCGTACTAGTTGCCTCGGTTTCAACCGAAGGGCCTGTCACTTCACCGCTCCAAGCTTCTTCAGAATCTGCTGCCAGTCCTTGCGGTCGCGGTTCTGCTTGTAGGCTTCGCGGAGTTTCGTCAGCGCATTGTCGCGCCATTCGTTCTTTGCACCCTGGTCTTGCTTCCAGTCCCAAATAAGAAAGCTGTTCGCGAATACCAGGCGTTCGGCGGGGGTCTTGAATGAGCTTAGAATGGCGATCTCTGCTTCACGGGGCAGCGCGTAGAGAGCGGCATCTATATAGCCGCAGCTCACATCGGCGGAACCAAGGCCGCGCCTCGACGTGCTGAAGTGCCGCCAAGTGTGCTTGTGGCGGGGCTCGACTTCCTTGCGCCAGTAGCTGGTGACAATACTCTCTCGGATATCCGGCGCCAGTTGAAATCCCAGCAGACGCGACTCATATTTGAACTCCCGGCAAGAAGGGCAGTAGTAGGATTCCTTTATCGAGTAGGGGACCAGCGAAACCACAAGAAGCAGCATGACTATTGCCGCCGCGCAAAGAAGCAGGGTCCGTATCTTTGCCGCACTCATTTCTCTACCCCATCCTCGCGTACTTCAACGCGCTCGCGCACGGGCAGTCGCGGGTTTCGGGTATGCGCTCGATCATCTCGACGATCAGACTGCGGACGCGGTCGTTGTTTGCGTGGAGGACTCTTACCACCTCATCGCTGCTTACCGGCTCAGAGCCTTCTTCTGCGACCACACCGACATCGTAATCCGTGATGAGAGCTATGTTCACGTAGCATATCTCTTGCTCAAGCGCGAGGATACTTTCGGGATATTGGGTCATGTTAACCACGTGCCAGCCCATTTTGGTGAACCATGCGCTTTCGGCCCGGCTGGAAAACCTAGGACCCTGGATGCAGACGCTAACTCCGCCGTCGTGCATCGTCACGTTTTGCTCACGACCGATCTCCACGGCCAGCTTGCGAAGCGTTGGGCAGTATGGCTCGGCGGAAGATATATGCGTGGCGACGGGGCCATCATAGAACGTATCCTTGCGGCCGGTGGTGCGGTCGATGAATTGATCGCAGACCACAAAATCGCCTGGTTTGATGTTCTTTTGCAGACTTCCAACGCAGTTTGGCCCGATTATCTGGCTGACCCCGAGCTGCTTCATTGCGTAAATATTCGCCCGATATGGAATCATGTGCGGAGGAAGATGGTGATGCTTGCCATGCCTTGGAAGAAACGCCACGCGCCTGCCGGCAATCATACCAATTGCGATTGTATCGCTCGGTAGACCGTAAGGAGTTTCAATCTTAACCTCCTCCAATCCGTCTATGAGTGAGTAAAACCCGGAGCCGCCGAAGACTCCGACTTCAGCTTTAAGGTCGGTCATATATCCTCCAATTGGTCGACGGTCATCGGTCGACAGTCAGATTGAATAGGCTAAGAAAAGGCAATCACGGAAGCACAGAATAAGGGAAGCGCCGAAAATGCTGAGTTTGAGAATTCGGACAATAATCGTCTACTCCGATCCGTTTTCTGACTCTTTTCCGTATTTCCGAATTTCCGTGCTTCCGTGATGAAAAAGTAGTTCAGAAATGGATTGGTCATATCAACTCGGGAATATTGTGTTGCTCAATGTTCTCTAGCGCCTGTAGGGCTGCAGCCTGTTCGGCTTGCTTTTTGCTCTTGCCTTCGCCGCTTCCCAGCAGGATATCATCAAGCATAGCTTCTATTGAAAAGGTTTTGTCATGATCAGCTCCATTTTCAGCGATTACTACATAAAGAGGAGCTTTTTTGAAGAGTCCCTGCGTGTATTCCTGTAATAGAGTCTTATAATCTCGGATGTGCTCCTTTCGCTCGATGTCTTGCAGGATAGATTCCAGCGCGCGAAGGATGAACTGGCGCGTCGCTTCCAAGCCGCAATCGAGGTAAATAACTGCGATCAAGGCCTCGAATGCGTCGGCGAGGATCGAGAGCCTATGTCGTCCGCCGCTGGCATCTTCGCCGCCGCTCATCAGGATCATCTCCTGCATACCAAGGTTCTTAGCGCTCTCGGCAAGCACAGGTTCGCTCACAGCAACAGCTTTTGCCTTAGCAAGCTCACCCTCGCTGCGGTCAGAAAATTGGCTGAAAAGATACTCAGCAACAACTACTCCCAGCACCGAGTCTCCCAAAAACTCCAGCCGCTCATTGCTCATCGCCTCGGCGGATTCGCCCAGGAAAGACCTGTGCGTGAGAGCCTGATGCAGGAGGGCATAGTCTTTGATATCCACCTGCAGCTTGCGAGCCACCTTCTGAAGTTGTTTTGGATCGTATTGCATGTTTCTAAGTCTAAAAGTCGGATTAATGGTCGATGTGCCATATCCAGTGTTTTGGGCTGATTATCTCGTTGCGTGTTATTCCGCGTATTTCAGATTCAAAACGCCGAGGAATCTGTTGTTCCATACAAAAAAAGCAGACTCCTCACTGCATCCAAAACTATAGCTATTTGAGTTTAGCAACCGCCTCAGCAATTCGGTCGATGCCTTTTGCTATCGCTTCCATAGAGGTCGCGTAGGAAAGTCTGACGTAATTGTCGGCTCCGAAGCCGCTTCCGGCTACCATCGCAACATTTGCGCTCTCAAGCATATAATCGGCAAAATTGTCCGAGCCATTGATCACTTTTCCATCATAACTCTTGCCGTAAAGCGCAGATATATTTGGGAATACATAGAAAGTGCCGCCCGGCATGCAGCAAGTGATGCCGTCGATTGCGTTAAGCCGTTCCACGATATACTTTCTGCGCTTATCAAACTCTACAACCATCTTCTCGACGACGTCCTGAGGGCCATTCAATGCCGCAACACCTGCTGGCTGAGTGAACGAAACCAGGTTCGATGCGCTGTGGCTCTGGAGGGCTTCCATAGCATAGACAATCTCCTTATCAGCCGCAATATAACCCAGCCTCCAGCCGGTCATCGAGAATGCCTTCGAAAAACCATTTGCGGTGATGGTAAGTTTCTTGATTTCTTCACCCAGAGATGCGATGCTCACATGCTCGCGGCCATCATAAATAATCTTTTCGTAAATCTCATCTGAAAGCACATAGAAACCTTTCTCAACGGCAAGATCAGCTATCTGCGTAATCTGTTCGCGAGTATATACCCCGCCGGTGGGGTTTGATGGGCTGTTGAGAATGAGCATCTTCGTTTTGGGCGTCACAGCCTTGCGCAGTTTTTCTATGGACACCATGAAACTGGCGCTCTCATCAGCGGTCACATAGATGCACTTGCCCTCAGCCATTCCCACGATCTCAGGGTAGCTTACCCAATATGGAGTTGGGATAATAACTTCATCGCCAGGATTTACAGTCGCAAGCACGGCATTATAGATCGAGTGCTTTGCGCCAAGCGAAACGATTATTTCAGACGGCTGATATTCCAGGCCGTTGTCCCGTTTTAGCTTGTCTATGATTGCCTTTTTAAGGTCCGGCGTGCCGGATGTCGGCGTGTATTTTGTGAACCCCGATTGCAGCGACTCTATCGCGGCATCTTTGATGTGCTGCGGCGTGTCGAAGTCTGGCTCGCCCGCGCCGAAATTAACAACATCAATTCCTTGCGCCTGCATCGCCTTGGCCTTGGCTGTGATAGCAAGTGTGGGTGATGGACTAATTTTTTTTGCTCTTTCTGAAATCATTGCATATTCTCCAGCATCGGGGAACGGATTTCCCCGACGATCTCGGGTGCATCGGGGAACGGATTTCCCCGACGATCTTATCCGTTCGTGCGACGCACGTTTATCGGCTTATATCTATCCTGTGAATCTCTTGAAAACGAGAGTGCCATTTTGTCCGCCGAAGCCGAAGGAGTTGTTCATTGCATAATCTACCTTAGCTTCGCGAGCCTCATTAGGAACAACATCAAGATCACATTCGGGATCCTGATTAAAGACGTTTCGCGTTGGCGGGATGACGCCCTCGTTGATTGCTTTTATACAAATGATACTCTCTACCGCCCCGGCAGCGCCCAAAAGGTGGCCGATCATTGATTTGGTTGAGCTGACCATCAGCTTATAGGCATGATCACCCATAGCCATCTTAATAGCCTTAGTCTCTTCTCTGTCGCCGATTGGCGTAGATGTGCCGTGTGTATTGATGTATTGCACCTGCTCTGGAGTGATTCCGGCGCGCTTCAATGCGCTTTTCATACTACGGGCAGCCCCATCAAAGTTAATTGCAACCATGTCGTAGGCATCCGCTGAAAGGCCGTAACCCACCAGCTCAGCGTAGATTTTGGCGCCGCGGGCTTTCGCATGCTCCAGCTCTTCCAATACTAACACACCCGCGCCTTCGCCCATAACAAAACCGTCGCGGTCAATATCGTAAGGTCGGCTGGCGGTATCCGGGTCATCGTTTCTGGTCGAGAATGCCTTAAGACTGCAGAACCCGGCGCACGAAAGCGGACGGATCGAAGCCTCGGCCCCACCTGCCATCATTACATCTGCATCGTCACGCTTGATCATGTGCCAAGCCTCACCAATGGAGTGGCACGCGGTCGCGCATGCGGTCACAACAGCTATATTCGGGCCCTTGGCTCCCGTAAGAATCGCGATAACTCCACTGGCCATATTAGCGATCAGCATGGGCACGAAGAATGGGCTGACCTTTCTTGGGCCGTTGGTAAGAAGGTTCAGATCCTGCGTTTCCCAGGTCTCAACACCACCGATGCCGCTTCCGACAATGCATCCAACCCTCGGGCCATTTTCATCATTAATCTCAAGCCCACAATCGGCCATCGCCATTTTTGCTGCCGCCACCGCATATTGAACAAACATATCCAGCCGCCTCGCGAGCTTGGGATCGACATACTTGGTAATGTCGAAACCCTTGACCTCTGCCGCGATCTTAGTAGAATGATGGGAGGCATCGAAATGGGTTATGTAGCCAACAGCGTTTTTGCACGCTTTGACGTTTTCCCAATATTCATCGACGGTATTTCCCAGCGGTGTGATGGCGCCCAGTCCAGTAATAACTACTCTTCTATCCTGCATTTCGTCCTCAAAGACCTGTATTTCCCGTGTTGTTGCATTAGCTGCTAAGCGTTTCTCAACTCTTACCAGTTAATAGCTCATGAGGTTCAAAAACCACTCCTCAGCTGAGAATCGGCATTTGAACCTCGTTGATTGCATAGGATTGCGAAATCCTGTGTTTAATACTCGTCCCGATAATTATCGGGACGAACGGCAATTTTCTTATTCGGCCAATTTGGCGTCGATATAAGATACAGCCTGGCTGACGGTTGTGATCTTTTCCGCGTCTTCGTCCGGGATCTGAATCTCGAACTCGTCCTCGAAACCAATTACAAGGTCAACTACGTCAAGGGAATCGGCGCCCAGATCATCGATAAATGAAGCGGTCTCAGTGACCTCTGCATCGCTGACCTTCAGCCTCTCCACCACAACTTTTTTTACCTTATCCAGAGTTGCTGACAACTGTCTACCTCCTTGCATTACACGCCCCGCGGGGCGGGGTCCATTGGTCTACATACTTCCGGTGTTTGAAAGGGTTTGCTTAAACGGCGGTCTTCTCATCTATATACGCTGCGGCCTGTCCAACCGTTTTAATTTTCTCGGCATCCTCATCCGGAATCTGAATGCCGAACTCATCTTCAAAGCCCATAACGAGCTCTACTACGTCGAGCGAATCAGCGCCGAGATTATCCTGGAACGATGCGGTCTCAGTGACCTCGTCCGGATTCCTCTGCAACTTGTCAACCACGACGCTTTTGACTCTCTCTATAGTCGTTGACAAATCATCCACCTCCTCACATAACCATCCCGCCGTCTACGGCGATAACCTGGCCGGTGATGTAGTTGGAAGCTGGGCTGCTCAAGAACAGCACCGCCTCTGCAACATCGTCCGGCGTGCCCAGTCGCCTCAAAGGGATTTGCGCAGCAATTCCCTGCTTGGCGTCTTGCGGCATCTCTTCAGTCATAACAGTCTGAATGAACCCCGGAGCAACCGCATTGACGTTCACACCACGAGAGCCTAGCTCCTTGGCCGTGGTTTTGGTCAGTGCGATAACTCCGCCCTTGGATGCGGAATAGTTGGCCTGCCCCGCATTGCCCATAAGCCCCATAACACTCGCCATATTAACAATTTTGCCGCTTCGCTGGCGCATCATCAATTTGGCAACCGCCTTGGTGCATACGAACACTCCCTTAAGGTTGGTGTCCAAGACCATATCCCATTCCTGCTCGCTCATGCGAACAAGAAGGTTGTCGCGGGTAATGCCCGCGTTGTTGACAAGTATGTCGATCCTGCCGAATTTATCGACGGCTTCGGCGACCATTTTCTCGACATCTTCAGGGTTGGACACGCTGCCGTAAACAGCAAGCGCCTCGCCGCCCATATCCACAATTTCCTTTGCCACCGCGTCGGCAGCCTCAGACACGAAATCGGCTATTACGATCTTTGCGCCTTCCTTTGCAAGCCGAAGAGCAATCGATCTCCCAATGCCCTTGCCACCTCTTCCCGCACCGGTTATCAGCGCGATCTGTCCCTCAAGTAACAAGATACTCTCCTTGTATGGTTATAAGCGTTGTTCGGGCAGATTTGCAATCTCGCCCGTCCCTTCCCAATTCATAATTGCGCATTCATAATTGTCTCTAATGATGCCTTGTCGCCCATGGAATAGACTACTGTGCCCTTGGCGATTCGCTTTATGAGCCCTGCAATTACAGAGCCTACCCCTAATTCTATAAATACTTCGACCCCGGCGTCAAGCATTGCGTTTACAGATTCCACCCACCGAACACTTCCCGTGATCTGTTTTGAAAGATTTACAACGATTTCTTCGGCCTCGGTTTCGAAGTCTGCAGTGTAGTTTGCCACCACAGGAATCGACAGATTCTCAATCTTTGCTCCCTGCAAAGCTATAAGCATTGCATCTGCGGCATCCTGCATAAGAGGCGAATGGAACGCTCCGCTTACAGCCAACGGCACAACTCTCTTTGCGCCCATTTCGGATGCGATCTCAGATGCGCGCTTCACAGCGTCTGTTTCGCCAGAGATTACTGCTTGGATGGGGCTGTTGAAATTGGCCGCAACCACAATCCCGGCGTCAGCTGCCTTCGATACTACTTCATTAGCCTGCTCGGGCGAAAGACCAAGTATTGCAGCCATCGCACCGGGGTTATTCGCAGCGGCAGAGTTCATCAGCCGAGCGCGCTCGTCCACGAGCTTCAGACCATCTTCAAAAGTGAACGCGCCAGCCGCGTAGAGCGCCGCGTATTCACCGACGCTATGTCCTGCGGTGAATGAAGGCGTAATACCGTTCGCTTTTGCTACCTCAAACGCTGCCGCAGAGGTCACAAAAAGCGCGGGCTGAGTATTGATCGTTTGGGTAAGCGCATCTTCAGGGCCGTTGAAGCAAAGCTCCGAAATCGAGCGACCGAGAGCCTCATCCGCGCGGCTGAAAATCTCAGCGGCAACGGGGAAGTTCTCGGCAAGGTCCTTGCCCATACCCACGGCCTGCGAGCCCTGTCCCGGGAATACGAATGCAATTTTCTTGGAGCTTAGAATGCCCATTTCATTATCCCCGCAGCCCAAGTCAGACCAGCGCCGAAACCAACCGCAACAATTATATCACCTTTTTTGATCTTGCCATCTTGCACCGCCTCATCCATCGCGATCGGAATGGATGCGGCTGAGGTGTTGCCGTATTTTTGCAGATTAACGTAAAACTTGTCCATTGGCAGGCCCAGGCGCTTCACCGATGATTCGATGATTCGAATATTTGCCTGATGCGGGACCACCAAATCTACCTGATTCGGGGTCATTCCACTCTTTGCCAGAACCTTCTCGCAAGCTGTGCCTTGAACCTTTACGGCGAACTTAAAGACCTCTCGGCCTTCCATGTAAATCTTATCTTCGTGAGCAGCCAGCGCTTCAGGCGTGCATGGTTTCAAGCTGCCGCCAGCGGGAATCTTTAGGAACCTCGCCCCGGAACCGTCCGAACCAAGTTCAAATGCCATAAAGCCACAGCCCTCTTCAACCTCAGCAACAACCGCAGCTCCCGCGCCATCGCCAAAGAGGATGCATGTGCTGCGGTCTTCCCAGTTGGTCAGCCTGGTGAGGAGGTCTGCGCCGATTACCAGCACCCGCTTATATATGCCGCTCGTGACATAAGCGTTTGCAGTAGAGAGCGCATAGACCCAACCGGAGCATCCCGCCGCCAGATCGAAGGCGGCGGCGTTCTTGCAGCCCAAGGCGTCCTGGACGATTGAGGCTGTTGCGGGGAAGGGCATATCACCGCTGATTGTTGCGACGATTACGAGATCGATGTCCTCAGGACTGAGGTTTGTGCGCTCGATGGCAATTTTTCCGGCTTTTATGGCATAGTCAGATGTGGCTTCGCCTTCAGCCGCAATGCGGCGCTCTTCAATGCCGGTCATAGAGCGAATCCATTCGTCCGTAGTATCGACCATCTTTTCCATATCGAAGTTTGTGAGAACATGCTCGGGCACTGCCGAGCTAATACTAATTATCCCAGCGCTAATATTATTACACATATCAATCCAATCTCATCCTTCGAGAGCCTCAGGATGGCTATCATCAAGGGGAGTCTCTTAATCCAAACTATAGGCATATTTATTCTTCACCAACCGCAAAAGCTTGGGGAGACTTGGTAATGGCATCGCGGATAGCAGAGACCACCTTGCCATCTACCGCTTCCTTAGCTGCTCTCACGGCATTTGTGACCGCTCGAGCTTTGGACCGGCCATGACCAATTATGCAAATACCATCCAACCCCAAGAGCGGCGCTCCACCGTGCTCGCTGTAATCGAGCGATTTCTTGAGCCGCTTGAGCGATGGCAGCATCAGCATTAGCCCCGGGGTCATAAGAACCATACCAAGCCAGGCGAGAGGATCTGAATGGACTGAGCCCTTAATAGAAGACTTAATAAGTTCCACAACGCCCTCGGAGGTTTTCAGAGCGACATTGCCCACAAACCCATCAGTCACAATCACATCCGCCTTACCCGAAAAAATATCTCTGCCTTCAACATTGCCGATGAAGTTGAGCGGGCTTGCTTTCAGCAGACCGTAAGCGCCGCGTGTAAGCTCATTTCCCTTGCTCTTCTCTTCGCCAATCGAAAGCAATCCAACTCTGGGTTTGTCCACGCCAAGCACATTCTGCGCGTAAACGCTCCCCATTACCCCGAATTGCACTAATATATCAGGCGTACAGTCAACAACCGCTCCTGCATCCAGCATTACGGTAATTCCCGATTTGCTGGGCATGAGCGTTGCAATTGCAGGCCTGTCTATGCCTCGGATGCGGCCTAATCGCAGAGTGGCAACAGCCATCGCGGCAGCAGTATTACCCACCGCAACCATAGCATCGGCTTTGCCTTCTCTGACCAGTGACGCAGCAACAACCACAGAGGCATCTTTCTTGGTACGAACCGCTGCCGCATGTTCGTCCATACAGATCATCTCCGCGGCATGATGTATTGTAATCCTGCTGGATTTGGCATATTGGGCAGGCAGGCAGCGCCTGATGGCATCTTCACGGCCGACCAATATTACGTCAACATCGTGAATCTTACTAGCCTGTGCTGCTCCTTTTACTATCTCGGCAGGGGCGTAATCGCCGCCCATAGCATCGATGGCGATTATCATCCGCAAGTCCTTTTAGTTCTGCCGTTGCGCAAGATGCTAATCCGCCTTCTTGTGCTTTTCCTTGATTGCGATTATAAGTCTGGCTTTTTCACCAATACCATAATAGCCGCATGAAGGGCAAGCATGATGGGGGAGTTTGGGAGCATGGCATCTATTGCACTCGCCAACCTCAGGCACGCTCAACTTGTAATGAGTCCTGCGCTTGCGGGTCCTCTGATTAGAGTGACGTCTTTTTGGAAGTGGCATTTATATCTCCTTGTTCATAAGTCAACAGTCAACAGTCAACAGTCGACAGTCAACAGTCAACTTTTTGACTCGTCTTCGTCTTTTTGTTCCAGTAACATTGCCAAGTCTGCGAAAGCTGCATTTCCTTCTTCCGGCGGACAATTGCATGGCTCCTGGTTCAGGTTCTGCCCGCATTGCGAGCAAAGACCTTTGCACTCTTCATCGCACAAAGGCTTGATAGGCACAGCAACTATTATATACTGCCTTAGGAGTTCTGTCAGGTTCAGGATATTATCCTCGAACAGCGGCTCCTTTGCATCTTCAGGCAGTTGCGCTTCTGCTTCGGTCGTCTCAGGTAAATGACCAGCGATAAGCATCTCTTCCTCAATAGGAAGGCTAATATCCATTTTATACGGATTCAGACATCTTGCGCAAACTACTTCTATTTCGGTGGTGAAATGACCGCGCACAACAATATGCTTTGCAGCGTTGCTAAAAACAACCTCACCCTTAATGGGCTTAATATTTCTAATTCCATCCTCAATATCTTTAATCGGCGGCTCATCTATTTGATAGCGAATCCGCTTGCCAAGATGCAATATAATTTCGCCCAGATCGAGTTTCATAAACCAGCCTCTTAGCTTTAATCGGCCGCTTCTACAACATGAGAGGTCTCACGCGCTATCATGAGTTCCTCATTGGTAGGCACCAAAAGAATTTTTACTTTCCCTGATGGCTTGCTGATGTCAGCTTTGCCGCGCAGGGTGTCGTTTTTCTCCTCATCAAGCTCTATTCCAAGGAATTCCATGTCTCTGCAGACTCTTTGCCGGACAGCACGGCTGTTTTCGCCGATACCACCTGTGAAGATGATAGCGTCCAACCCGCCCATGGCAGCGGCATACGCGCCAATATACTTCTTAATTCTATAACAAAATATCGACAAAGCCAAGTCTGCTCTCTGGTTACCCTCTGCGGCGGCGTTTTCAACATCGCGCATGTCGCTCGAAACGCCGGTTATACCCAGCAGACCGCTCTTCTTGTTAATGATATTATCTATGTCATCAATCGAGGCGCCAAGCTCCCGCGAAAGATGAATAAGAATCGCAGGGTCAAGATCGCCGGCGCGGGTACCCATTACAAGTCCCTCCGCCGGAGTCATACCCATCGATGTATCCACCACCTTGCCGCCCTTGACCGCCGCCATGCTGCAGCCATTGCCCAAGTGGCAGGTTATTATCTTTGTTGCATCAGGGTCGAAGCCCATCTCCTGCAACATTTTCTGAGCCTGCCTGGTCACGAACCTGTGCGAGGTGCCATGGAAACCGTAGCGTCTCACACCGTAATGCGTGTAATATTTATAAGGCAGAGCGTAAATATAAGCATAATTTGGCATGGTCGCATGGAATGCCGTGTCAAATACAGCCACCTGCGGCACACCCGGCATCAGCCTCATGCAAGCCCTGATACCTTTAAGGTTCGACGGGTTGTGCAACGGGGCCAGTGAACTGATTTTGTCGATTTCATTGATGGTTTCTTCATCAACACGAATCGAGTCAGCAAACTTTTCTCCGCCATGAACAACTCTATGGCCGACAGCCGAAATCTCCTCGATACTTCTGATTGCCCCATTCGCAGGGTCGGTGAGCAGCGCGAAAATGTAATCCAGCGCATTTTGATGGTTCGGCATGTCCACTTCGACTTCGACCTTGCCCTTTGACGCCGCTTCATGCTTGATCTTGCCGCCATCGGCAATTCCGATCCGCTCCGCGATCCCTTTCGCAAGAACCTGCTCGGTGTCGGAATCGATCAACTGATATTTGAGAGATGAACTCCCGCTGTTTAGAACTAGAATCTTCATTATTGTCTTCTATCGCCATTATTGAATTGCTTGTACGGCGGTGATGGCGGCGACATTTATGATATCGTCGGAGTTACAACCGCGGGAAAGATCATTAACGGGCTTGCGCAAACCCTGCAGAATCGGACCATAAGCCTTGGCCTTTGCTAAGCGCTCAGTAAGCTTATATGCTATGTTACCAGCATTAAGATCAGGGAAGATCAAAATGTTGGCTTTACCTGCAACAGGGCTTCCCGGAGACTTCTTCGCAGCGATCCAATCAACCAACGCCGCATCAGCCTGAAGCTCGCCGTCAATGGCGAGGTCAGGCCTGCGCTCCTGCGCGATCTTGGTTGCCTGAACCACTTTATCCGCAATCGGGTCGGATGCGCTTCCCTTGGTGGAGAAGCAAAGCATCGCGACTTTAGGTTCGAAATCGAGCAGGCTTTTCATTGTAGTCGCGCTTTGGATGGCAATTTCTGCAAGCTCTTCGGCGTTCGGGTTGATCACCAGGCCGCAGTCGGCATAGATGAGCACACCGTTCTCGCCGTATTCGCAATCCGGCACGATCATCACAAAGAAGCTCGAAACCAGCTTACAACCAGGAGCAGTCTTCAAAATCTGGAGCGCAGGCCGAACGGTGTCGGCGGTGGAATGGGTAGCGCCGGAGACCTGACCGTCGGCTTCATTGTTGAAAACCATCATGCAGCCGAAGTGCAGAGGGTTGGCGATTACTTCCAGCGCCTTCTCCGGGGTCATGCCCTTATGTTTGCGCAGTTCATAAAATTGATTGGCATACTGCTTGTAAAGCGGCGATTTGACCGGATCGACGATTGTGCAGCCGGAAATATCCGCGCCAGCCTCTTTGGCAGCCGCGATTATCTTTTCTTCCGGGCTGACCAATATCACTTGTGCCAGTCCTTCGGCCACGATTTTCTGGGCTGCGGTTACCATTCTCACATCATCGGCTTCAGGCAGCACTATGCGTTTGTGCACCGCTCTGGCCTTGGCGTATACCATTTCCATTATGTTCGCCATGTTCTCTAAACTCCTACTGCACAGTACAGAGTCATAACGTCATAAGGTCCCGACATCTGTCCTGACCCTGTGACGTTATGACAATCTATCGCTATAACGTTCGCGATATACATCGCAAAATCTGTGTTCGGGTGGGATTTGCAATCCCGCCCGCAGTCATGTGTTCGGGTGGGATTTGTAATCCTGCCCGCAGTCATGTGTTCGGGTGGGATTTGCAATCCTGCCCGCAAAACTATCTTCTGATCCCACGTCCCGCAGGAATGATCGGTTCGGCGTTCTGCTGGGTATTTATTCTTGTTTCCAGCTTTTCGCGCCCTTTTTGCAGTGTGCCCATAACTTTGGCTAAATGATTCTCAATGGAGCAAAGAACCTCGCGGGCATATTCGTCCGCGCCGCGCTTTATCTCTCGAGAACTAGCCTCCGCGTTCGCCATAATCTCATGAGCCTGGGCCTTGGCGAGTCTGTTGATCTCGCTCGTATCCACCAATTTGGATGCCATCTGCCTGGCTTCGTCCACTATCCGGTTTGACTGTTCCGTTGCTTGCTCACTGATGACATTCGCCTCTTCTTTAGCCGAAGAAACCATCTTGTCCGAATCGCTCATCACGCGGCTTGCTCTGCGCACTTCATCCGGCAGTGAAGCTCGAATCTTGTTGATGAGCATATGAAACTCTTCAAGATTCAGCCCCCATGCTTTTCCGAAAAACGACTGAGTGTCCTCCGCCAGTTCTTCCAGGCTATCCAGCAGCTTCAAGATATCTTCCTGCGGGCTCACGCTGCTAAGGAATGATGGTTTCCTTACCAAAACTTGTTCTTGACCCATTTGCTTCTAGCCTCCTGCTCGATTACGTAATTTTTTTAATAATTGCTCTTCTACTACTTTCGGCACCAGCCCATCAGGCGATGCACCCCACCCGACCACGTCTTTTATAAGGCTGGAACTCAGGAATAAGTGTTCCGGGCTGGTCATAATAAACAAAGTCTCGATTTCGTTATTGAGCCGTTTGTTCATGAGCGCTTGCTGAAACTCTAATTCAAAATCAGAAATAGCGCGCAGCCCTTTGATAATAATACGGGCATTTTGGACTTTTGCATAGTCCACAGTCAACCCACTGAAATAGTCTACCTGAACATTGTCTAAGTGTCCACATGCTTTACGTAAAAATTCTAATCTTTCTGGCACTTCAAACAAAGCTTTTTTCTCCGGATTAACGGCAATAGCCACCACAAGCTCGCCAAATAAGCTCGCAGCACGCTCGATTATGTCCAAATGACCATTAGTCACCGGGTCAAAACTTCCTGGATAAATTGCTTTCATAATATTTAATATTAGGTCCTAGGTCTTAGATTTTAGATTTTAGTTAACTCTGCTTTTTGGAACCGCGAATGCCGCGAAAATAACGGATTGCGCGAAAACCTATTGCCAAGCGCCATTCCCTTCCGCGAGCTTCGTCCCCTCCGCGAAATCCGCGATTCAAAGTCTAACTAACCACCGCAAGCTGAAAGCTCTCATACTTCCTCAAAAGCTGCCTTCTAAGCGCCTTAAACGCCTCACCCCGAAGCTCCGAGTTTTTGTCTACGAGCGCAAAAGCCTCTTTGCGGGCTATTTCCAGGATTGGGACATCTCTAAAGATATCCGCTATTCCAAGGTCTAATACACCGCTCTGGCGGGTGCCGTAGAACTCGCCAGGGCCTCGCAGCCTCAGGTCTTCTTCGGCGATCACGAAGCCGTCGCAGGTCGATGACATTATCTGCATGCGCTTAATGGAATCATCCGAGTTACCCTCGCAAATCAGCACGCAGAAGCTCTGTTCTTCGCCTCGGCCTACGCGTCCTCTGAGCTGGTGGAGCTGAGCTAGGCCGAACCTGTCTGCATCCTCTACCACCATCACGCTCGCATTCGGAACATCCACACCTACCTCTATAACCGTCGTCGAAACGAGAATATTGATCTCCCCCGCGCGGAAAGCGGTCATCATGGCGTCTTTGTCATCCGTTTTCATCTGACCGTGCAGCAGGCCAATCTTGAGATCAGGGAACATCTCCGTTTGCAAAAACTCGGCAAGATCGGTTGCGGCCCTCACCTGCAGCTTTTCGCTTTCTTCGATAAGAGGGCAAACGACATACGCCTGCCGCCCCTGGTCGATAAGCGTCCGAAGCGCCTGATAGACCTTTCTGCGCTCACCATACTGTTTCCAGTGGGTGCGAATCTTTTTTCGGCCGGGCGGGAGTTCGTCTATAATCGAGACATCCAAATCGCCGTAAACCGTTAATGTCAATGTGCGCGGAATGGGCGTGGCAGTCATCACCAGCATGTCCGGGTTCAGGCCCTTATCCATAAGCGCGGCCCGCTGCATAACCCCGAACCGGTGCTGCTCGTCCACAATCACCAGCCCCAATTTATGAAACTCGACGCCCTCCTGAATGAGAGCATGAGTGCCTATTGCAATCTTTGTCTGCCCCGATGCAATCCTCTGAATCACTTCCGTCCGCTGCTTGCTCCGCAGGCTGCCCTTGAGCAAATCGACCGATATATCCAGCACCCCAAGGCTCCCAAGCATCTTGGTGATTCCCAGATAATGCTGCTCTGCCAAAATCTCGGTCGGCGCCATAAGTGCGGCCTGATAGCCGTTTCGCACGGCAATGAGCATCGCAGCCAACGCAACCACGGTCTTACCCGACCCCACATCGCCCTGCAGAAGACGGTTCATACACTGCGGCCGGGTCATATTCGCAGCAATCTCTTTAACCACCCGCTTTTGCGCGTTGGTCAGCTCAAAAGGCAGTATCTCCTTGAGCTCTTTGGCGAAGTTATCGGGCATCGCAAACGATATCCCGACCCCCGGCGCGTCCATACTCCGTTTTCTGATCGCAAGCGCAAGCTGCAGCAGAAAAAGCTCTTCAAACACCAACCGCTTGCGCGCGGCCTCCATCATCTCGATGCTTTCAGGAAAATGGATATTGCGCACAGCTTCCTGAATGTCCATCAGGTCCAGCCGATCGCGCAATTCCTCCGGCAAAATCTCTTCGACCAGCGGCAGATAGAGGTCCAACGCCCCTTTTATGATCTTGCGCAACTGGTCTTCAAAAAGACCCTCAGTGAGCGGATAAACAGGCACCACGCGCCCACTGGATAGCGGATCGGCGTTTTCCTCATACACTTCCCACTCGGGCGTAGCCATTTCGACGCCCCAACGCCCCGCCTGCACGGTTCCGAAAGCCACAATTCTGCGCCCGATGAGCTTAATGAACTTATCCTTAAGCCATTTCTGATTGAACCACGTGAGCGCGATTACCCCGCTGCCGTCATCGACTGCCACCTTGGTTATCACCAGGCTCCCGCGAGTTTTTACGTTATCAGCGCTAAGCACCGTGCCGAGTATTGTCGCCGATTCGCCATGGTTCAGGCTGGCTATGCGCGCAAAATGCGTGCGATCCTCATGGCGCCTCGGATAATGGCGCAAAAGGTCTCGTACACTAAAAATGTCCAGCTTGTTCAAGGCGCCTGCGAGCCTCGGCCCCACACCCTTTACATATTGGATTTCCGTATCCAACGAGCGGTACGCCGGAGAGCTGGACGCGATCTTAACTTGCGCATCAGGCGCGGTAAACTGTGCCATCGTGACTCCCGTAAAACCGTATAATTATAGCTGGCGGGAAGGGGGAATGTCAAGTTTCGTGTAAGTTCACTCTCGTGAGTGACGGGAGGGCGAGGCTCCCGCCGAGCCTTGTAGCTGCGAAGGAAAACAGCAGCTTCAAAGTAAAGGAATCTTACCGAGCGCTGTGGAACCTCTTTTTAGGTGTAATTTATGTTTGATGTTATCATCAAGAACGCGCGAGTCCTGGATGGTTCTGGTATGGCGGCTTTTTCCGCCAATATCGCCATAAGCGACGGGCGAATTGTCGCAGTGGGTGATATGGGCGGCGGCGCGTTACGGGTCATTGATGCCCAAGGGCTTGTTGCCGCGCCTGGCTTTATCGATATTCATTCGCATACAGACCTCGCACTGTTCATAGACCCCAGGGCCGAGAGCAAGATCACGCAGGGGATCACCACCGAGATATGCGGGAACTGCGGATTCTCGGCTGCGCCATGCCTTGATGAATCGGCGCGAGCGGAGCTGGATAGCTGGCGGCGAAGGCATGGTATCAAGAAAAGCTGGCAAACTTTAGCTGAAATGCTCTTGGCGCTCGACAGCCGCAAGATCGGCGTGAATTATGCCACATTGGTCGGCCATTCAAATCTGCGGGCTGCCGTGGTGGGCCTGACTGCCCGCGAGGCGTCAGCAAGCGAAATAGACGAAATGAAAACGCTTGCGGCCAAGGCCATGCAGGACGGAGCTTATGGAATATCGACGGGATTGATTTATCCGCCAAGTTCGTATGCGGACACATCCGAGCTCGTTGAGCTTGCGTCCGCGATTGCAGCTTATGGCGGGCTTTATGTAACGCATATTCGCGATGAGCATGATGGTCTGATCGAAGCTGTTGAAGAGGCCATTCATATCGGCAAGAAAAGTGGCGCGGGTGTGCAGCTATCACATCATAAAGCCTGCGGCCAAACCAATTGGGGCAAGGTGAATGAGACCCTTGCGATGGTGAATGCGGCCCGCGCTGGAGGTATGGATATCACTGTGGATCATTATCCTTATACGGCAGGGTCTATGTCGCTTTCGTTTTTCATTCCAGGTTGGGCGCACGACGGCGGCAGCGAAGCGCTGCTGGATCGCATCAAGAATATGCGTCCGGCGCTCTTGGAACACCTCAAAAGTATTGTCCAAGCAGGCGGCTGGCTTGCTAACGATGGCGGCTGGAAAAGCGTAATGATTAGCAGTGTTGGCAGTGTTAAGACCGGGCGCAACCGTTGCATTGAGGGCAGAAGCGTGGAAGATGTCGCGTGTGAGCGTGGGGTCGACCCGGCAGAGTTTGTGCTGGATATTTTGCAGGAGGAGCAGTTATCTGTAGGGATCGTTCTTTTTGCGCAGTGCGAAGAGGATGTTGAGACCGTGATGCGCCATGAGGCAAGCATGTTCGGCACTGATTCCTCCACGCGCAGCATCTATGGCGAGCTTTCAGCAGGGAAACCTCACCCGCGCGCATTCGGAGCGTTCCCGAGGATTTTGGGCAGATATGTGCGAGAGAGAGGCGTGATTTCGCTCGCGACGGCGGTTCAAAAGATGACCTCCATGCCCGCGCGCAAACTTGGCATTACTGACCGTGGCCTGCTAAAAGAAGGTTTCGCAGCGGATGTAGTAATTTTCGACCCGGCGGCGGTCATCGACACAGCGACCTACGAAAAACCGCATCAGATATGCAAAGGCATTCATTATGTATTTGTAAATGGCAGCCTGAGCATGGAAAACGGCGAACTGACCGACAAACGGGCAGGCAAGGTGCTGCGGAAAGGTGTTAGGTATTAGGTATTAGGTGTTAGGGGGGAGGGCGAGGCTCCCGCCGAGCCAAAGGTGGCGGTCCAAGATTGTCCCGAAGCAAGATCGTCCCAAAGCAAGATCGTCGGGGAAATCCGTTCCCCGACGCACGTTTCTCCCGATTAAATCGGGACACTCACCCGCCAAGGCTTTGTTGCTGGAATGGATTTCCGCAATACAGCACCCTGGAACAGATTTCCAGGGCGATCCCGCTTCGGTTGCATGCAAAGTGCTGCGGCACAACGAAGGAAAGGTCTTAGGTGAAAGGTGTTAGGTATTAGGTCTTAGGTGTTAGGGGGGAGGGCGAGGCTCCCGCCGAGCCAAAGGTGGCGGTCCAAGATTGTCCCGAAGCAAGATCGTCCCAAAGCAAGATCGTCGGGGAAATCCGTTCCCCGACACACGTTTCGCAAGATCGTCCCGAAGCACCATTCGGGACGCACGTTTCGCGGATATCTGATCCGCGTATTTATTATCCAACAAGAGGTATCTAAATGAAGCTACTTAAGAAATCCGAGCTGAAGGGCATTTTAGCCCTGATATTTATCATCGCCTTATTGGCAGTAGCGATGATGGCGAGCACCGGTAAACTGGAACAGTGGTTCGGCATTACGCTGTTTTCGGGGCCGAGGGCGCTTGATAAAATCGTATACGTGTCCGAAAAGGACGGCTCACCTGATATTTACATAATGAATGCTGACGGAACCGGGCAGGAGAAGCTGACAGATAATGCCAATCCTGATTCTGTGCCGGCGATATCTCCTCTAGGCAACAAGATAGCTTTTGTTGGCAGCCAGGAGGCTAGCAGCCAGGTTTATAGCATCGGGGTAAAGGGCGGCAAACCGGAACAAATCACCACGGCAACCGGCCCGAAGTCTTTTCCCGCATACAGGCCGGATGGCAAACAACTCTCGTTTGTGGCAAGCGGTAAGGTATATGTATCGGACCCGAACGGTGAAAACCCGAGCGCAATCCTGCCCAGTCATAAGGAAACGCAGGCTGCCTTGGCTGGTCTTGGAAAATCCGTGCCGGCGTATTCAATCTACGCATGGGCTCCTGACAGCGCTGCCATTGCTGGAGTATGCAAGGATGATAACGATAGCGATCAGCTCATCTACGTGCCCGGGAACAAGGCCGAGACTCTAAGAATCCCATTTGGCGCAGTCAATGAGCGCGCTCAAATAACACATATCTCATGGGCAGCTAATACTCCGGTTTTGGCCGTAACGGCAACTATAGGAAATAAGGGAACCCTGACAATTTTCGATCCGAGCGCCGCCAAAGGCCAGCAGCTGAAATCAATGGGCGCTCAAAAAGACCTCGAGTTCAGCAAACCCGCGCTATCGCCGGACGGCTCCACATTGGTGGTATGCGCGAAGCAATCAGGCAAAGCGGGGACCGGCGCGCTATTCAAAATGGACTTGACTACAGGGCAATTGGGCCCAATCGGCAAGGGCGATTTCGAAAATCTCATATTCTCGCCAAAGGGTGACAAAATCCTCGCAACAGTGCTCTATAAAGGCGGCGCCATGCGCGACATCGTCAGCATAGACCCGTCGACGGGCAAAGTGGACCAGCTCACCAACGACGGCAAAAGCTATGACGCGGTGTGGACGCCAACCTCGGAGAAATAATGCGCTTAATTAATCCATATCTCACCGATCAGCTCATTCCGTATATCGGTAATAAGCGAAAACTACTGCCCCTGATCTATGAGGCCGTCGATGCGACCGGCCTTGCGGACGGCACGTTTTTTGACGTCTTCGCGGGCAGCGGGGTGGTCTCGCGCCTTGCAAAGACAATGGGGTTCAGGGTGGTCGCCAATGATTGGGAACCCTACGCCGAAAAGATCAATCAGGCCTATATTGCCACGAACACCTTGCCGGAGTTTGCATGCTTTGGGGGAATTGAGAAGGCTGTGGCTTCGTTAAACGCGCTCGAGGGCGTGCGCGGATACATCGCGCGGCGCTATTGCCCCGCCGATGACGAGGCCTACGACACCGAAACCGAGCGCATGTTTTACACCCAAATCAATGGCCGACGCATAGATGCCATTCGCGAGCAGATTCTTGAATGGCGCATTTCGGGCAAACTAAATGGTCGCGAAGAAGCGCTGTTGCTGGCGTCGCTCATATATCAGGCTTCGTATTGCAGCAATACTTCCGGCGTGTTCAAGGGGTTTCATTGCGGATGGGGCGGCGCAACCAAGACAGCATGGTATCGCATCCGCAGCATTCTGACGCTTAACGCGCCAATTCTATTCAATAATAATCTGAAAAACGAGGTTCTCAGGGAGGATGCGAGCATAGCGGCGAAGAAGGTTGAGTGTGATATCGCCTATCTCGACCCGCCGTATAATCAGCACCAATATGGCTCGAATTATCATATGCTCAATACGGTCGCGCTTTGGGATAAGCCAGCAATACCTGAGCTAATATCAAACGACGGCAGCCGAGACAAGGCAGCGATTCGCATGGACTGGCGCACGGAGCGCCGCAGCGCTTATTGCTATAAATCTGAAGCGACAAATGAATTCGCCGGGCTGATAAATCGCCTGCGCGCAAATTGGATTCTCGTGAGCTATTCCACGGAGGGTATAATGCCAGTGGATGACTTGCTGAGCATATTGGGCGAGCGAGGCGAGCTGAGCGTGGTGGTAAAAAACTACAAACGCTACCG
>JAPLCU010000181.1 GCA_026392045.1 Armatimonadota bacterium | reverse complement strand
AAGAGAAACTACGCCATCCAAAACACGACGAAGAACATCATAACGAGTTGCTTCCTTCTGATTTATCTTTATAACCTCTTTCTGCATGGGGACATTTTCCCTTTGCAGTTAACAGGGGTCAAATTCGCTTTGCATAGACACAACCCCCAACCCCACTCTTGCGTAAGCTCTCGAATCCTGTTAAGCTATCAAGGTGGAAGCGATTTACAAAGTATTATCTATATTCTTGATGATGTTCGCCGGGTTCATCGCCCCGCGTTTATCGCGGGGGGCGCTGCGTGTTAGCGATGCTGGGGTGATCCGGTCGGTGGTAGCCAATATCACGGGGCCGGCGTTTGTATTTGCCTCGATCTATGGCAAAGAGATCAACACTCAAATGGTCATTGCTCCAATTGTGCATTTCGCATCGCTGGTGATGGTGTTAGTATTGGCGTATTTGGCGGCAAGGATTTTAAAGCTGGACAGACCCACAACCGGCGGGCTAATGCTCGCTGCGGCTTTTGGAAACACTGGTTTTTTGGGCTACCCGCTAGCTACAGCAGCTTTTCCGAATAGTCCACAGGCTCTACCAACAGCAGTTATGGTCGACCAGCTCGGAATGACCGTCCCGCTCTACTCTCTGGGCATTGCAATAGCGGTTATGTTCGGCGCCAAAGATTCAAGCCGCTCACACATGCTCGGCTTTCTTAAGACCCCGCTCTTTATCTCCATGATACTGGTTTTTGCGATGAGGCTGCCGGGGCTGAAAGAGATTCATATTCCATCATTCATACTGGGCAGCGGCCTGCCGGACGGAATGGGGGTAATTAACTACCTCAGCGATGCCACAATTCCGTTGGCAATGATTTCCCTGGGCATGTCGATCGGGCGAATGCAGATCAGGCCGATTATCTGGCCGTTCATAGCCGCTGTCTCGCTAAAATTCGTTGCCATGCCGCTCTTTTCGCTTATTGGCCTGAGATTCGCAGGCATCACCGGCACGGTATTTAATGTCTCTATGATGGAATCGATAATGCCAACCGCAATCATGGCAAGCGTCATAGCAGGCCGCTACGGCTCAAACGGCGAATTTGTCTCAGCCGCCACATTCGTAATGATGCTGCTATCCATAGGTATAATCCCTCTATTCCTGCATCTGATCCACTAATCCCTTGATCGTCGGGGAAATCCGTTCCCCCCTTGATCGTCGGGGAAATCCGTTCCCCGACGCCCGCTTGGCGGATATCCAATCCGTGAACTCACCTACCAAGGCTATGCTGGCGGAATAGATTTCCGCGATACCTGCGCCCTGGAACAGATTTCCAGGGCGATCTGAATCTAGCGCCCAACACCTAACACCCATCACCTATCACCTAACACCAGTCACCCTATAGAGTCCCGCCCCATGAAACCTTATCGATGGAGCAAACTCGACCTTGAATTTGCCCAAATCTTTGTGCGCCCAAAGGTCGCGGATCTTGCAAAAGCCGCTGAAACCAAGATCAGACAGCTTCACGGGTATAGGAATCCCCAAGGTTGCGCCCGCAGGTCTCGGGTCCGATGTAAAGACAAAGAACTTCACGGTCGCGCCGCCATTCTGGATGACTCCGCTGCGCTCCAAACCCGCGCTGGCTTTGAAACGAGTATAGCCCGCTGGCAAATCATATTCAATCAATGATGGCGAGTGAGCGCCGATACCATACGCCACGGGCTTATCATTTATAATTATCTCGCTGCCATTCACGTTCTTATTGATAGCAGTCTTTCCCCAACCGGATGTAGCCGAGACCCATTGCAGGTCGGTGAGCTTTTTCTCACCATTGGGTCCGATCAATCTGGGCTCTGCCCAAGCCGTGTGATCGCAACTGAAATCATCCCCGCCAACATCCACCACCAAAAGAAGCTTCTTCGCGCCGGTAATATCGATATCGATATCAACCGCCTGCCCAGGGGTCTCGCGGGTGACCAGATCGCTCTTGAATGCTGCCTTATCCATGTCAAGCGGCGGTGCGCTGGCCGCATTGAAGAGCGCAAGATATTTGTCTTTGCTGTTCGGCACATCAGCCACCCAGGCTATCATATCGCCTTTCCGATAGAGCTGCTTTCCGCCGGAGCTGTGCTGATTTACATCCAATACTTCCGGGTTGGTGATCAGCGCAAGGGTAAAATCATCGTTCTTCGGAAGATGCCCGCCAAACATCAGCGGCGATTGGCAGATAGACCACAGAGTCATCACTGTGTACTGCTCATCCAGGGTAAACGCCGTCCACCCGTCCGGCTGGCGAACTGCGCCCAAGGGCAGCATGTCGGCATCCGGCCAATGCCCGGGCGCTCTGAATGGCGTCCACTTATCGCAGCGGTCGAATTGCCCCTTGAGAGCGCTCCAATTGTCCCAAAAATCTCCGCTTATGCGCCACATGTTGGCATTTGCGCTCACGCTCTCGCCATCCGCTAGAGGAGTATCTCCCGGCGAGGTGCTGAACACAATCGGCCTGCCGCACTTATCGATTGCCTTGCGAATAGCCTCAACCTCACCTTTGTGATAAGGCGCGGAGAGGTCATCGACCTTCACAAAGTCCACCTCCCATTCCGCAAAGAGCTTAAAAACCGAGTCATAATACTCCTGCGCGCCAGGTTTGGAGGTATTTACCCCCCACATATCGGGGTTCCAGGGGCAAGGGTCGTTCTTATCAGCAACATCGGCGGCATGGTAATTCGTGCCAAGAATAGGCGTATTCTGCTCCACCGCCTGCCGTTCAATCCCTCGCAGCAAATGAACGCCGAATTTGAGCCCTTTAGCGTGGCAATAGTCCGCCAGGGGCTTAAATCCCTTCGTCTCTACAGCCGATGGAAACCGATTCGGCGCGGGTAATAGCCTGCCATTATCATCCATAGCAGGCTTAAGGTTCGGCACATAGCCCCAACCTCCGGCTGTTGGCAGATACCACTCAATATCCACAACTACATACTGCCAGCCAAACTTCAGCAGATATTTGGCCATATAATCGGCATTGGCTCTGGTCTGTTCTTCATTGACCCCCGTTCCAAAGCAATCCCAACTATTCCACCCCATAGGCGGAGTCTGCGCGAACTTATAAAAGCTCGGCTCCGCCGTGACAGCCTCGCACGCGCACACCAGACACACGGCAAACAATAGAATAATCTTTCTCATATTTCGATCTCCCGGCAAGTTTGTTTGTTCCTGTCAGACATAGCATACATACATTGGAAGTAAAAATCAATCTGGGGAGGAAATACAGGGAGGGCGAGGCTCCCGCCGAGCCGTGTAACTGCGCAGATATAAGTTCAGGAGATACACTCATTCCACGAGGGAGAAATACGAAAGGGAGCGACCGGTACCAGCCAGCCCCTCCCTTCCATCCTAAGACCTAGAACCTATTCTCCTACTGACCGAGTTTCAGCGGCACGGAACTAACAGTAAACCTGCCGATCATCCCTCCGAAGAACCCGCCTTTGAGTCCACGCCCAAGGTAGCACTGATCGGCGCGAATGCTGTCGGGCGTCAGTGACATACCGGGATTGTCTGCCACGTTCTTACCATTAACATATAGCGCCGTATATGTCCCGTTAACAATCACCTGAACCTTCGTCCATACGCCTTTCTTAACTGCCGGAGCGGACACTTTTGCCACAGTATTCCCTTTGCGGATGGCAAAAACAAGCTTCCCTTTCTCAGACGGACTCAGCCACACAGCATCGCCATTCGAGTTTGCAAACTCAAATATCCTGGCGCCGTCTTTGCCATTCCACTTGAACTCGGCAGTATATGTGCAGCTGCGCATATCAGAGACATCTTCAGGCAGCTCCACAAACTGGTCCTTACCGTTCAAGACTAGAACCTGCCCGGGTACGCTAGGCGCTGCGGGCGCAGCGGCTGCTTTTTCATCAGGCTTGGCTGGTGCGGCAGGCGCAGGGTTAGCTGTGACCCGCTCAGGGACAACCTCAAGCTTAGGGCTGCCGACAAGATACCCCCAAGTTGCGCCAAATTTATCCGTAGTAATCGGGCCATGATCTTCTTCAAAGGTGTAATCAGCATACAAGCCGCCGAAATCCTCGTCAATTTCTCCGGGGTTCTTGCCTTGTCCCCAGCTCCACGTAAACCACTTGCCCTTGGTGATCTCGTTGCCCTTGGCATAGAAACCATCAATCATAGCCGTTCCGCTCTGACTTCCGCCATATACGGAGGCAACTCCTTTGACAACCACATTGTCTGAACATATCTTCTTTGTAAAGATCGCTCCGTGCTCGAGAATCTTCGCATTCCCCTTTACCGTTGTCTGACCCTTCACCACCGCGAATCCACGCACTTTTGCATTTTCTGCAATAATCGAATCCTCGCGAACCATCGCATGGCCGCAAACAACCGCATTGTCTTGCACGGTGGCATTCTGGATTACAGCGTAGTCGCCAATCCGCGCATTTCCAAGAACTTTTGATCTGCCCAACACCTGCGCATTCGGTCCAACATAAGCGCTTGCATCAACCTGCGCTGTGCTTTCAACAAATCCGCCGCCATTAGCATGCGCAGCGCCTGCTACGTCCGGTTTTGCCGTCACCATCACATCCAGCGGTTCGCATCCCGTGAACTTCACTTTGTAAGGGAACTGTTCCTGCTCGAACGAGCGGAAGTCCCCGGTCATGTCGATCGGTATTATGGTCGGTGTGCCGACAACCACCAGATAAAGCTCCTTGATATCAGCGCCAACCGCAAAGCTCTGGGCCTTTTTAGGGCCAAAGACCTCACCATAGACAGGCTTGCCGTTGACATCAACGCCGACAAAGCCGGCCCGCCAATCAGACCCGCGTTTGGGGTCAACATATCCCACGAGCGTTGCAGTCACTTTACCCGGTTTGAATCTTAACGGACAGATATTCCAGCCCAACTGCTGAGGCGCCTGCTCTTTGGGAACCCGCCACCATTCCGGCTCGTATGGAATCTTCTCAAGGATGATTCGCGCGTATCGGTTGATATCGGCCTTCATGTTTTCGGCGGCCTTGTGGTAGCGACTTTCGGGCTCTGCAACACCATCATTGCCATAAGGGGTGTTGCCCTTGCCGCCCTGCGCATCGGCAAATGTTGTGTAGTCATAGGTGACATTCTTCATCGCCATTTTGGTAAATTCTTCAGCCAGAGTTCTCTCCGGATACGGGTTAATACGGCTGAAAGCGAGCCATGGATAGTCTGACTTGTCGGTATCCGATGGCCCATCGTACCACATCTTGGCGATAAACATCGGGCCATATTCAGGGGTCTGGGCAAGATGCTCGAACATCGTTCGGTCATGATAATATGTGCGGCCGCTTGCAGGGAAAGCCGAGCATTCCGCCGCGATTACAGGTATTGTCTGGTGGATGCCATTGTAGGTCTGGGGGAAATTCGCGTGAGCTTCCCAGTAGTTTCCTTGCATGCCCCCGGTTTGCGCATCCCAGCCGTGGACCAGCTCATGCGGGTTAATCCCACCTGCGCCCTGGCAGGCCCAACCGAAGTGACCATCCCATCCCATCCAGCTTCCATTGGACGGCTGGATTCCAATCTTGTATTTGATGCCGTCTCCACGCTCTTCCGGGAGCACACTGACCACGGAGGAGCGCATCGCGAGTCTCTCCGAATAAGTGTGATAAATCAGCTCAGCCATATTGAACATCTGCGGAACGCGATCATTAAACTCTTTGGTCTGCTGCTCCGTCCATTTCTCCATCTCTGCCGGGTCCACGCAATGACGGAAATGCTCAGATTCCTTCACCCACCACTTAATGGGCTCGGTCTCGGTTCTCCACCAGGAATGCATCTCGGTGCCAAGCATAACCCCGCCCGTGAAATTATGCGCAATCTCCTCTTCGGTCATAGCTTCATCGTGCAGACGAACCGCAACCAGATCACCCTTGAACGAGGGATTCGCCGCAGACGCGCCGCCAAGGACCATTCTGTGCCCTGCCTTGACGATCATTTTTCGCGCCCCACTGGACACTTTCACTCCATCCAAATACCAATCTTCTTTATCGGGAGTGCAATTCACTACAATGTGACGCCATTTTTCGGAGCCAGTAAACTTTTCCGAAAAACCAAGAGGAGCCGAAGTCTCTTTACCATCCTTTGACTGCCAACCAAGAATCACTTCGTCTTTCGATGGATTTTCAGAGCGAACCCAAACCTCAATCGCCATGTTTTGGGCTCCGGCAATCTTTTTCTCGACTTCGAATCTGCCCGTCATGAAGTCATTGCCATCAAACTTTACAGCTCGCACTTTGTCAATCGTCACAGCATGCGGATACTTCAGGTCGCGCTCTTTGAATGGCACCTGGAATCCAAAGTCCCCAAAGTCGCCGCCCTGCTGACCGGTACTTCCGCCGCCAGAATAGCCGCAGTTATACCAGTTCAACACGGTATCCTTTTCGTAGGTTCGCGACACCATAAACTCGGCATGGAGGTCTATAGACAGCCTCCCCGCAACCGCCAAGTCGCCCATCGGCTGCTTGGTGGCCAACAATGTCGGTTGCTTGATGGCCAACAACGACATCTCCTTCTCCAGGGCTCCGGCTGCTCCAGACACCCACGCGCTCAGCGCAATTGCCGCAAGCGCACAAAGAACCATTTTCTTCCTGCTACTCATTGTCATTACCTCTTCTATTAGTATAATACAATCTCAGACGCACACATTATATCGCTAAATACGCCCTGAGTCTAACACTGAACCTGAATTCCTCAGTCTTAAACAAATACTGATCCCACGGCTTCGGCCCGCAGGCATTGGAGCCAAGACCATGCTGAGCGTAGTCCAAATTGAGAATAATCTCATCGCGAGGAACCAACTCGCAAGTATGGCGCGCTTTTTCGAAATCAGATGCGCTAAACCGATGTGCGCTGAAGTTGATGGTCGGCTGGCCTGCGGCCAGAATGCCCGCGCCCCGCTTATTCGTAAGCGTCACCCAACGCACATCCGAACGGTTGCCATTCTCCTGCGGAAACACGTAAGGGGTATAGAGGTCGTCAATGCCCATCTTGTAGACTCCAAACCGCCCCGCCTGTTTGCTGTCGGAGTAGCTTTCACCCGGCCCCCGCCCGAACCACGAGATATTATCCAGCTCAAGCGGCAGCGCCATCGTGAGACCGATTCTGGGCAATGTCTCACACCAATTCCCCTCAGGCGCTCCGTGCGCTTCAATCAGCAGATCGCCATTGCCATAAATCGTGTAAGTATAATCGCAAACGAATCCCCACGCATGCGCGGGCGGAGCAATGCGCACATTCGCCTTGATCTGAACAACACCCGGACAAATCTGATCAACCTCCACGCCATCCGTTCGATGCTTCAGCATATCCAGCCTGGCATCTCGCCAAGATTTGGCGTTATCCCAGGCGCGGTCGTTATCAGTTGTCGCCCTCCAGAAATTGAGCTGCGGGCCGCGTTTGATCAGCGCCTGGCCATTAGACTTCCACGAGGAAATCACAGCATGTATTTTATCAAATCTGAGCTCGAAACCCGATCCATAAACCTTAATTTTATTGCCTAAATCCTCAAAAGCAACCGGCTTCATGCCTTCAGCGCCCCAATCCTCAAAGTAAACCGGCAGCATGTCTTTAGTCGCCAACACCATCGCAGGCGCGCTTACAGGCAGTAAAAACTGCGCCCAGGCAACCTCATGCCCTCGCGCTGCCCAACTCTCATCACCAGCCAGCGCAAACGAGATCGTCAAAAAATACTCAACCCCCGGAGAAGCTGCGGGCAAGGCGTAATCTATCTCCAAATCAGCCGATTTTCCCGCCTCCACCTTAGGTAACATCGCGGTTCCGCTATCGAGCGCCTTGCCGTCAGCCGAAATCGACCAACTCAGGCTCAAACCATCCAGCGAGCTGAAATCGTATCTATTCGTTACCTTAAACTTGCCTTTCTCAAGGTCAATAGCCTCGACCTTCACCGGTTCGATTACTTTTTTATACTCGATCAAACCGGGAGATGGCTTCCGGTTTGGAAAAACAAGCCCATCACAGATAAAATTGCCGTCATTGGGCTCATCGCCAAAATCGCCGCCGTAACCATAGCATTCCGAGCCATCAGCGCACCGCATCGGGATTCCATGATCGATCCACTCCCAGATGAACCCGCCCTGCAACCGCGGATATTTGTAAATGGCGTCCCAATACTCCTGCAGGCCGCCGGGGCCATTGCCCATGGCATGCGCATATTCACACATAATATACGGCACATCAAGGTATCCCTCCGGCCCGGCATCTTTCTCGCCCTCGCCAATTTTAATGAGCTTATCCAGGTGCGTATACATCTCGCTGAACACGTCAGCGGTCTGCATTTGCCTGTCGCCTTCATAGTGAATTGGCCGCTCGGGGTCGATCTCGCGGCAGCGCTTGGACATGGCAAAATGGTTGCAGCCGAAATAGGATTCATTGCCCAGAGACCACATAATCACCGACGCGTGGTTCTTATCGCGCTGCACCATCCGCTCCATGCGATCCACACACGCAAGCTCCCACGCGGGGTCGTTGGTCGGGTTCTTCCCCCAATTATCGCTGCTGCGCTCAAAGCCGTGGGTTTCAAGGTCGCATTCATCTATAAGATAAATGCCGTAATAGTCGCAAAGGTCATACCAGCGAGGGTCATCGCAGTAGTGCGATGTGCGGACGGCGTTTATATTGTGGGTCTTCATCAAAAGAATATCCTGCACCATCGTCTCAAGCGGCACCGCGCGGCCGAGTTCAGGATGATGCTCATGGCGGTTCACGCCCTTAAAGATAATCGGCGCGCCATTCACCAGCAGGTTTCCGCCCTTCATCTCAACCTGCCGAAACCCAACTTTGATCGGCGTCACTTCAATCACCTCGCCGCCGCTGTCCTTGAGCGTCAAAAGAAGAGTATACAGGTAAGGGCTTTCTGCTGACCACTTGTGCGGCGCTTCCACGGGAATCTCAATCTTGACCGAAACCTCTCCAGCGGCTTCAATATTGACTCTCTGCGCCGACCCGATTTTGTCGTCACCATCGAGAAACAGAGCCTCAATCAAGCCGCGCTGCAACGCACTCTTGCCAGTATTCTGAATATTAGCGCGAATGGAGAGCATGGCATTCTTATAAGACTCATCGAAGGTGGTTTTGATCTGCGTGTCCCACACATGCGCGCTCGGGGCGGCAATCAGGTAAACGTCCCTGAAAATCCCGCTCAGCCACCACATATCCTGGTCTTCCAGATAGCTGCCGTCGCTCCACTGGTAAACCCGCACGGAAACGCTGTTCGCGCCTGGGCGGACATAATTAGTAACATCGAACTCTGCGGGAATCCGGCTCCCCTTGCTAAACCCCACCTGCTCGCCATTCACCCATACATAGAACGCAGAATCCACGCCCTCAAACCGCAGCAAAATCCGACGCCCATCCCAACTCTCGGGCATGTGAAAATCGCGGCGGTAAGAGCCGGTAGGGTTCTCGGTAGGCACACGCGGAGGGTCCACGGGGAATGGGTATTGCACATTGGTATAATGCGGCCTGCCATAACCCGCCATCTGCCAACTGCAAGGCACAGCAATATCATCCCAACCGCTCACATCATAGGCATCGTCAGCAAAATCCGCCGGAGCATGCGCGGGAGTTTCAGCATAATAAAACTTCCACCTGCCGTTCAGCAGACAAAACCAGGCTTCGGCATCAGGATACCGAAGCAACCAGGGCGAAGCCTCTCGCTCACCAACTCTAGCCGAAGCCTCATCAGGGTAAGGAAAAGCATAAGCCCGCGACGGCAGCCGATTTTTATGCACAACCCCCGGGTTTTCCCAATCATTCATATCAATTCCCCTCCGAAAACGGCATGAATGCCGCACTAGTTTGCACTATTGTAGCAGAACAGGCCCGATGTTTGGAAATCGAGGTAAATTCGCGAATTTGGAAGGAACGAAATCCCTCGTGAATTGAGCGTGGGAGGCATTTCGTTTTGTGAATGAAAAACATTTTTCGGTTTTCGGTTGGCTGTTGACAGTTGACGGTTGGGAAGGGAAACGCGCTGCGCACGAGTTATGAATTATGAATGAAGGGACGGGCCGGATTGCAAATCCGCCCGAACAGGAAAACTTTGCCCTCCATAATTATAAGACAACGAGAATGCCCAAATTTGGCCTAATTTCCGGTATATTTTGATTAAATCTTGTTCACAGGTTGGGGGCAGGGGTTGGGTGATGGGGGTTGGGGGCTGGGAAGGGAGGTTTGGCGCTCTGCAGATGATGAGTTGTTGTAGCGGGGTTTGAGCTCCTGAACCACTGAGACGCTGAAGGGAGGTGATAGGTTTTAGATTTTAGGTTTTAGGTGGGGAAGGGTGGTGTGGCGGGGGGTTTCGGGAAAAGGGTTTGCTGAAGGAACTAAATCTTGCTCACAGGTTGGGGGAGCGGGATTTTGAGCTCCTGAACCACTGAGACGCTGAAGGGAATGAAGGGGATGAGGCTAGGATTGCAGTGTATATCTATAGGCGGGGGGTTTCGGGAAAAGGGTTTCCCGAAAGAACGAAGTTCTTACTTCGGCGGATTGCCAGCTTTCTTGATTCGCAATATGTCTGCGTAGCTCGTTAATGACCTGATGTATGTAGAGTTTCTCACGGTCTTTCCATCCGCAAGCTTGATCTCCAGGTCATGCTTCACGATGCGTACACGGACCAACTCGCTCTTCTTCGCATTCGGATCCCACTTTTGCGCACTCTTCCAGGCTGTCTGGACATCGTGGCCCTCGGCCCAGTAGAACATTTTGCCACACTTTTTTAAATAATACTCCTCTGAATGAATCTCAGCTTTAGACATCTTCACGCTCACCGGATGTGGATTCTGCTCCGGTTTGTCTATACGCGATCCGCAGAAGTAGATACCAACTGTCGGCGTTAGCGGATTGGTCGCATACCAGGGAGGCTTGGTTCGACGCACACTTTCCCTTCCGGCTTGAGCGATAATATTCAGAACGGCGTCCTGCTGTTTAGCCGTTAGACCGGAAAACTTTAGCCCCTTTGAGATCAACATGACGCGGCTCTCCGGCGAAAGCAGCGCATAGAAACGTAGAGAGGGCGTTATCTCTGGGAACCTCCAGCCAACGGATTGCTTGTCGAGTCTCATATAGAAATCCTCAAGCTGTGCGGCTGTGAGCAGACCAAACGGGGCAGCATCATCAATTGTGATCTGACCCGTGTGTGTGTGGACTTCCTTAAGATGGTCCAGCAACTGACGGATGTCAGGCTCTGATTTCCACCGTTGTACAATCCTCTCCTCAACCAGGGTGGCACTATCTGACGAGTCCCCACCGTCAATCAGCCTAATATTCACATCGGCCTCAATTGCCAGGCGATATTTGTCAGGGGTGGCAAAATCCCTGCCAGCCCACCTATACAGCCGAACGCTAAGTCCAATTGGGGTGCCGTTCCTGCCGGAGAAAGGAATCTCTGTGACATTGTGCAACTCCTTTGCCAAAGTGCCCTCGATTCGCCATTCCTTCTCAGCCGAATCCGTATCCAGATAAACGTCCTTACCCGCCCATATAGCTTCGCGTGCTTTCTTGGGCAAAAGGGAGTAGAGGTGAAGAAGCGCGAGCTGTAAATTCTCCTGACTGTGAAAGCGGAGCGGCTTATCATTCCAGACACTATAAGACTCAAGTCCCTTGATTCGTCCGGGTAATGTAACAAGTGATGCCTCAAGCTTTGCATCCAACTTCTTCCACTCGTCCTTGAGCGATTGCTGCTTTTGGGCAGACGGGGCGACACAGAAGCAGTATACAGCAATTGAGATTGCCAAACACGCCGCAACAACGATCCACAGACGCATCATACGTAAGCCATGCATTCTTTTGAGCATATCCAGCCTCCTATGTGTGCTATTGCACTAATAATTAGACTATCTCGGCAGGCGAATTGTTAACATTAAATCAAGGACAGGCAAATAATATTTGCGTCCCTTCTGGGCTTCCACTCTCCGCCCCCCCCCACTATTCTTTCACTTCACCCCAAACGCATACTTCCCAGACCCAACCTCAAACACGGCACACTTGCCGTCCATTTTCATGAACTTTACGCCCTCGGCGCTGGCGGCGGGTTTGCCGGATTCTGTGACCGATGCGGGGTCCTTCGCCGGAATGTATACGGTGGCGGTTGTGTTTGCTGGTATTGTTACTTCCAAAGTGAGATTGCCGCCGTCTTTTTTCCACGAGGTAGCGATGGGGCCGTTGATGGATTCATAGGATGCCTTCGCCCAGGTGAGACCATCTTCGATTGCGGGCGCTATGAGTATATGCCTATACCCGGGGCCATCGGATTGGATTCCGCCGACCGTGCCAAAAATATACTCGCCCACCGCGCCGAATGCGTAGTGGTTGAATGAGTTCATGCCGATATCCTGGAAGCCGCGGTCGGGCGTCCAGCCGTCCCAGCGCTCCCACATAGTAGTTGCGCCCAGCTTCACCTGGAACAGCCACGAGGGATAGCTCTCCTGAAGCAGCAGTTTGTAAGCAACATCATCCTTGCCCGCAATATGCAGGCCCGGCAGCAACCTGGGAGTTCCGATAAAGCCTGTGCCAAGGTGATAATCTTTGCTTTTGACATCCTGCTCATACTGATCCGCCATTTTGGCCTTTAATTCATCCGGCACCAGGCCCATGGTGAATGCCAGCGCATAACCCGTCTGGCTGCTTTCTTTGATGCGGCCATCGGGCGTGATGAACTCACTGATGAATGCGGCCTTTATATTGCTCGAAAGCTCGCGATACTTGGCAGCGTCAGCTTTCTCACCGATAGCCTCCGCCATTTCCGCCATAATGTTGGTTAGATGGGCATAATACGCCGTATCCATAACCTCAGTTTTCGCGCTGGAGCCCAGATTGAGCCAGTCGCCGAAGCCGCCGAGCGTGGTGATGTTGTTTTTGCTCTTGGTCGCCAGGAACTCGAGATATCTGCCCATTGAGCGATAATGCGCCTTGATAACCCGCGTGTCGCCATAGGTTGTATATATATTGTAAGTGCAAAGCAGAGCGGCGTCGCCCCATGCGGTCGCTGGAGCGTAATTCCCCAGACACGGCGCAACCTCCGCGTAAGCGCCATCTTCGCGCTGGGAATCTTCGCACATAGTAAACAGCCAGCGGGTGAAAAAGCCTGCCACGTCGAAGTTGTAGACTGCAGTGGGTATGAAGAACTGCGTGTCTCCCGTCCAGCCAAGCCGCTCATCGCGCTGCGGGCAGTCTGTGGGGATTTCCAGATAATTGCCCTTTTGGCCCCATTTGATGTTGTGCGCGAGTTGATTGACGAGCGGGTTCGAGCACTCGAAGTTACCCACCGGCTTCATGTCCGAATGCGCCACAATGCCAGTCACAGATTGTAAATTCGGCTTTGATTCCAGCCCGCTGATCTCCACATACTGAAAACCGTGGAATGTGAAATAGGGCTCAAGAACCTCTTCGCCCTTACCGCTGAGATAGTAAATATCGGCGGCCATTGCTCCGCGCAGGTTTGTGGTGTAGAGAGCGCCGTTCGGGTTGAGCATTTCGCCGTGGCGGACGGTGATTTTCTGCCCCGGCTTGCCTTTAACTTTCAGCCGAACCCAGCCGACCATATTCTGGCCCAGGTCGAAGAGATAAGCGCCGGGTCTGATCTCGGTGACTTTCTTCGCGGGAAGCTGTTCGAATGCGCGCGAAGGTTCTGCGGGGTTCGCTTCGACCACGAATGATTTATTGCCGCTTGACACGCCCAAGTCGACGGGCTGCCAGTTTTCAGCCACGAATTCTGCTTTGTCCCAACCCGACACAGCTTGCCGAGCATCATAAGCGCAGCCGCCAAGCAGGTCTGCATGCAAGATTGGGCCGATGGCGGCTTGCCATGTGTCATCCGTGGCAATTATCTGGCGGGTTCCGTCGGTGAACTCGACCTCGAGCTGCACCAGCAGGCGCGGGTTGCCTTTGTAGTTATTCATGTGGCTGGAGAGACCCACACAGCCCGCATACCAGCCGTCGCCCAGAATCGCCCCGATGGCGTTATCGCCATATTTGAGCATTTTCGTGACGTCGCAGGTGTTATATTGCACGCGCTTGTTGTAATCGGTCCAGCCAGGGGTGAAATAGTCATCACCCACGCGTTTGCCGTTCAGATGCATCTCGTAAAGGCCGAGCGCGGTTGCGTAAAGGGTGGCGCGCTTGACGGTCTTTTCAACCTCAAAGCTCTTGCGAAGATACGGAGGAGGAGGGAGGAAGTTAGCTGCCAAAAGCGAAGTGCCCCAGGGTGTGCCGCCCTGCATGGAGGCAGCTTTCCAGCCGGAGTCATCAAAGCCGACCTTGTCCCAGCCCTCGGCGGACTTTTGAGCAGCCTTCCAGGTATCATCCAACGGTATGTTGAGAGCGTTTTCAGCGGCTTCGATCACAATATGCCCGAGAGCCATTGGCCTGTAGCCATCTTCTTGAGTGACCGTGAGCGCGATAACATTCTTGCCCTCTTTGAGCGCCGCGCTGATGTCGATGGGTGACATGCTTTCCCAGCGAACCGCGCGGCCGATAGGTTTTCCGTTTATGGAGATATCGCAGGTGTGGTCGGCGGTGAAATAAGCCGCTGCCGAGGTTATTTTGCCTGCGGGGATTTCGAACTCGCGGCGCAGATAGACGGCGGGGGTATTTGCGCCGTCATCCAAGCGCACCCATTGAAGCCCGCCGATTTGCGCGGCGGGATTTGGGGGACGTGTTCGATATTTGTCATAACCGATCCACTCGGCTTTCCAGTCATCGGGCTTCAGCAGACCCATGCTCCATAGCTCCGGTTTGCTGTATTCCGAGGGCTTGCCGGATTTATCCCACACGCGCACTTTCCAGAAGCATTGCATACGGCTTGTCAGCGGCTTGCCGGAGTATTCGATCTGATTTGTGCGATTCGATGCGGTTTTGCCGGTGTCCCAGAGGTCGCCCTTATTCGCTTTTAGCGATTCTTCGCTGGATGCGACCAATATCTGGTAAGCGCTCTGCCGCTGGCTTCGCTCCTGCGAATCGACGGTCCAGCTCAGGCGCGGCGAGGTAGAATCGATCCCCATTGGGGAGTTGCGATACTCACAGCGTAAGTTCTTAACATTCATGGTCCCGGCCACTGCAGGCACGGCAAACAACGCCAGCGCGAGAATGGTCAGCAAAGAAACTGATTCTAAGTTCATAACATTTTCTCCTGATTTATATTGTGGCTAAGCTGCAGTATTCTGTCAGCAATCTAAGATAAATCCTGTAATCATCCAGAGAAACCCCCGGCGGGGTCTGGTGGTCAACGCTCGGTATGAATCCGCCGGTTTTCATGATGGGCAGGAGGCGCTCGAATTCGGCGCGTATTGCATTCTCGCCTTTGTTCATCACCATTTTATCGTAGTGACCGATCATGATAAGGTCCGGGAACTGCTGGCGAAGCGCGAGGCCGTCGACTCCCGCCTGTCTCTCAAGCGGCAGCACGCCATCTACCCCCACTGCTTGCAGCCAGGGCGCCATTTGCGTGACGTCGCCGTCCGTGTCCACAATGCTTATAATGCCCAGTTCTTTCGCTCTGACCATCAATTTGAGATAATATGGGCGCAGGAACTCCTCAAAAGTATTATGAGATAGCATCGGGCCGTGGTTATAGGACATATCTTCGGCGATGGTCATAAACGTGGGGACGCAGGTTTTTGAAAGCCCATCCAACAGGCGCAAATTGAACTCCAGCAGATCGCTATTGATCCTGTGCATCAGTTCGGGTTGATCGAAGAACGCATACAAGTGGTTTTCAATGCCAAAAAGCCTGCGGGGGAACCAGAAAAAACCCTCGAGCGTGACCCACAAGACCGCCTCGCCCTTTTTCTGCCGATCAGCCCATGGCTTCATTTGCTCTATAGCAGCATCCTGCGAGGGATATAGAAATGGCCTTATGCGAAGGTAGTCATCCATTGATGAAACGCCTTCATCAACTAGCGCCTCGCCCGCAGCGGCATAATCGATTGTTCCGAACCAAAGCTGCTTGTAAGGATCCAGCCCGAAATACTTGGATATCTCGAACGCATCGGTAAGATCCTCCGGCAGGCCTTCGCCGCGCCATCGGTCAATGGTCTTATCCCACCAGTTGGCCCACTCCCACATCGGGAGCCTGTCCACCGGCTGAAAATTCATCACCGCCCTGAAGCGTTCTACGTGGTTCATTAGAGTTTACCGTGCATCTTTATGAAGATAGTTGCACTGACTTCTTATTAAGTGTGAGTCGATTTTCCTCTTTCACTTTCGGAATTTCCGCTGCGCTTAAATCTCGAATTACCACAACAAGGACAAGCTCAGCGCCTGGATTGACCTCCTAATCCCCTACTGCGGTGACTATTTCGACGGCCTCGAAGGCAATGGACTCGCAAAATACCAGCGTCTCACAGACAAGAAAAAGCGCTGGCAAGCAGAAGAAGCCAGGAATATAGCGGAGCTGATTAAGGTTAGGTACGCGAAGAAGAAGTAGGGAGGCGTATTCCTTTCGCATAGCAACGTGAGAAATTCTCATTAATGCGAGAAGGAATGTCTTGTGGTATAATTTAATAGTATAAATAACAGAGGTAATAATTTGACTAGATGACAGCAGGGGGGGGTGGACACGTTCAAAACTACTGATGCAATGCGTGACATATACGAGCGACTTCAAAAGCTCGGCTTTCAGTCTTCATTCGTAAGGAACTGCATTTTGCCGGACTGGTGGCACGACAAGCTGGCTACTGTACCATCAAATCGTGCATATGCAGAAGCCGTTATTGCTCGCCATCTTGGTTTGGAACTCGCTTCACTTCGCGACAGGTCTGCTAGATTAGAGCTGAGCTCGGGAGCTGCGCTGAAGCTCAAGCATCGACAGGGCGCAACGGTCAATGATTTCCAAGTCGCAGTGGTCTTGGGTGAAAGGCTGGCCGGGATTACTGCTAGTTCAATTAACACACCTGTTGAAATATCGTCGTTAAGCGCATCTTCCATCAGGCAGAAAATACTCAATACTGGAGTTTCGTGGGTAGGTTTTGAAGAACTGCTGGATTTTTGCTGGGGTGTGGGTATACCCGTAGTGAACTTGTGCAGAATACCATCAGGCAACAAAAGACCGGACGGCATGGCTGTTTGGGCAGAAGATCGACCAGTAATTGTTATAGCATCTGGCAAGAAGCAGCCTGCTTGGCACTTATTTATTCTTGCACACGAACTTGCCCATATCATTTGTGGGCATTTGTCCTCAGGTCAAGTGAGCGTTGACTCCCAGGTAAAGCTTGAGACCATTGATAAAGAAGAAGAAGAAGCTAACACTTTTGCAGTTGAGTTATTGAGTGGCGACCCAAATCTTTCATTTAGCCCCCCGCCACATCGAATAGACGCTTCGCAGTTGGCTGCTACCGCCAAGTCTATTGGACAGAAGTTTCAGATTGATCCTGGTTTTATTGCCCTAAGTTATTCGCGCAGTCAAGGATTTATCCCCTTGGGAGCTGCTGCGCTTAATGCGTTATCTCCCGGGGCAAATGCCTGCGGCTTTTACCAGAAGGACTACTCTCACCTTCATCTGGACGATCTTAGCGAAGACAATCGCCATGTGTTCGACTGCCTTACGGAGGTTGCATAAACTCCGTGGGCCTAGTCGTTTTCTCTGACAATGATATCATCCTCAAACTTTCAGAATACAATCTGCTCTATAACGCCTGTGATGTCTTGGGGGTCGGGCTAGAGCAGGTAATGGTCTTGAGCACTGCAATCTACATTGTTGGCGGTCTTCGTGATAAAGTGGCTAACGGAAAGAACGGCAAATACACGCTCGCTGGCTTGAACCGTGCAATCCGTTTCCTCGAATCGGTCTATTGTGTAGAGGACTACCCCGAACTTAGCTGGTTTGTTGCCATTGACAATGTTGACATCGGCGAAGCCCAACTGGCAACTTGGGCGGTAGATCTCAATGACTGCAGTATGTTATTGACAGGCGACAAAAAGTTCATGAATGCTCTGGCTAATCACCCGGCCGCACGGCATATTTATGATGGGCTTTGCGGACGAGTAGTTTGTCTTGAAGAGTTAATCAAAGCATTGATAAGGCATATGGGCTTCGATCACGTTCGCCAGGCAGTAGCTAGCGCCCCTAACTGCGATCAGGCATTAAACCAGGCTTTCGGGAATAGGTATGACCAACCTGAAGCACAGGTTGTTGAGGCATTGGATTCGCACATTCGAAATATCTTGCAGGATGTGGGTGATGGCTGGCTGAAATGCCTTTGAGTTTGAAAATACCAGACTAGTTGATCTCAGATGGTCTCCGGCAAAATTCCCTCCCAACTCATAACTCAAAGATAAGCGCTGACACCAAATGTGATATGAAGTTTTACGTTCCGGCCGTTTGGAAGGTAGCCCAGTTGGGCGCTGTAGTTCAGTTTGGGGTTTGGCCCGGCGATGGCTTGAGAGTAGATTGTCAGGCAAAACAGGATGGTAAAGATAGCTCTCACGGTGTCCTCCACAGGCGGATTACCGGCTATCTTTACCCAAGAGAATGGCGGCGTGAAGCATGGTCTCAGGGGGTACCTCTGGCTCAGTGCAAGCAGTCAAAAGAGCACATCGCTTCGCAGCCGCATACTTCGACGGAGCTCAGCATGCTCACATTGTACTCATCAAGTCTGGGCATTCTCACGTTGTAATCATTGAGTCTGGGCTCTTGCATTAATCAGCTAACAACGCACTTGGCCACTCCCCAATTCATAATTCATAATTCAGAACTCATAACTCAGCGCTCAGAACTCCCCTTCATCGCCTGCTCAATCTTCGCCCAGGAATTGCGGAGGGTTACTGTGCGGTTGAAGCAAAGCTTTTCAGAGGTCGAATCACTGTCCACGCAGAAATACCCCTTCCGCTCAAACTGGTAGCGCGTGCCCGGCGCAGCTCCCAATACGCTCGGCTCCACGCAGCAAGTCACTACCTCTAGCGAATTAGGGTTCAGGTTGGACAAATAGTCCTGGCCTTCCTGCACATCGTCCGGGTTGGGTTTGACGAATAAATGGTCGAACAGGCGCGCTTCCGCGGCAATCGCCTGCTTTGCGGCCACCCAGTGCAGCGTTGCCTTCACTTTTCTGCCATCGGGCGCATCGCCGCCCCGAGTCTCAGGGTCATAGGTGCAATGAAGTTCCACAATTTCGCCATTTGCATCTTTCACCACATCCACGCACTTGATGAAGTAAGCGTTGCGCAGCCGCACCTCGCGCCCAGGGGCCAGCCGGAAATACTTCGGCGGCGGTTCCTCGCGGAAATCGTCCTGCTCGATATACAATTCCCTGGCAAACGGCGCCTTGCGAGTCCCCGCATTCGGGTCTTCCGGGTTATTGACGAGGTCCAGCTCTTCCACCTGACCTTCGGGGTAATTTGTAATAACCACCTTTAACGGCTTGATCACCGCCATCACGCGCTGCGCGCGCTTGTTGAGGTCATTGCGCACGCAATCCTCCAGCACGGATATGTCAATCAGGCTGTCGGTTTTTGCCACGCCGATGGTTGCGCAGAAATCACGAATAGCCTCTGGTGTATATCCGCGGCGGCGCAAACCAGCCAGCGTCGGCAGTCGAGGGTCATCATATCCCTGCACATAGCCGCCATTGACCAGCTCGATAAACCTGCGCTTGCTCATCACGGTATAAGTCAAATTTAGCCGCGCAAACTCTATCTGGCGCGGGTGGAAAATGCCAAGCTCATTTAAGAACCAATCATACAAGGGCCGATGGTTTTCATATTCCAGCGAGCACAGCGAATGGGTAATACCCTCGATGGAGTCCTCCAACCCATGCGCCCAGTCATACATCGGGTAAATGCACCACTTATCGCCCTGGCGATGGTGCTCGGCGTGTCTTATTCTATACATCATCGGGTCTCGCAGGTTCATGTTGCCCGAAGTCATGTCAATTTTTGCGCGAAGCGTGCGAGTTCCATCAGGAAACTCACCTGAGCGCATGCGTTGGAACAAATCCAGGTTTTCCTCCACGCTGCGGCTGCGGTAAGGGCTGTCGATGCCAGGTTCGGTCACAGGGCCGCGCAGTTTTATAGCCTCCTCAGGCGACAGGTCGCATACATAAGCCTTGCCTTTCTTTATGAGGTCGATAGCCCACTCATACATCTGCTCAAAGTAATCCGAACCGAAAAAGAGCCGCTCGTCCCAATCAGCGCCCAACCAGCGCACGTCCTCTATTATGCCATCAACGAACTCCTGCTCCTCTTTGGTAGGGTTGGTGTCATCGAATCGCAAGTTGAAGAGGCCGTTGAAGTCCTGCGCGATGCCGTAGTTAATCCACACAGCCTTCGCATGGCCGATATGCAGATAAGCATTCGGCTCAGGAGGAAAACGGGTGTGCACACGCTCAATCTTCCCCTCGCGCAAGTCGTCATTTATGGCCTCGCGAATAAAATCGACCGAACTCTCGGTATTTGGCAGATTCGTCTCATTCATACTAAAGCAACCTCTTTCTTGGCGCCGGCAGCCTGTCTCAAGCTCAATAATCTTCTTAGATGACTAATTTTGCCACATATAGCGCCCAAGGTCAAGGAAAATGCGCTGCGCACGAGTTTTGAGTTTTGAGTTCTGAGTTTTGAGTTCTGAGTTAGGGAAGGCACACATGATCTCACGGGGTCTCCGGCCCCTATGCGCTATAATGAGTTGCCACTTCGCCCATGTCATTCTCGCAAAGGCGAGAATCCACTCCCTATCCGGGGGGTCGGGGGTTTGGCTGGGTCGATGGTTTGATAGTCTGATGGTCTGATGGCGGGGAATGCAATGAAGCGCTGAAGCAGGGTTTCGAGGCTTATCTGTATAGCTGGAGGGTTTCGGGATTTTCGGTTTGGGTTAGAGGCTTAGATTATAGCTTGATGGGGTTGGGGGTTCGAGCCGAAAATTCCGAAAGAGCAAGCTTTTTCGCAGGATAGCATGATAGGCCGATAGCTGGATAGGAAGGAATGTGTTTGTGTGCGCCGAGTAGAAGAGTTAGCTTCGGGACGAAAAACAGTCCCGAAGCATATAAACCCCCCATGCAGACAAACCGCCCAAATCCACAAGTATTTTACCAAGCTAATATTATGTGCCCGCAAGAATGCTGTTGAGTTGTGGTATACTTATATGTATAGACGAGATGGAGATTTTGCTTTGCAATTAAGACGGTTCCTACCTATTATAATAATGTTCGCGTGTTCGCTGCCTGCGCTGGCTGTTTCGCAGGTGGATGTGAACGAGTATGTTGCCTTGCGCAAAAAGTGCTCCGCCGCGTCCGTTAAGGATGCTCAGGCCAATGCCGCTTGCTACATCGGCAAGGTTATAGAGATAAGGGGCAAAGTGGTGGGACTTTTGTCGAGGGCGAACGGCTGCAGCGTGATCCTCAGCACTGAGCGCGATGGCTCTTACGTGGTCGATTCCGACACACTTCCAGATGACAACCCCGGCGCCGAGCTGGCCTGTTTGGTGAATGTGGGCGAGGGCTCCCAGCATTCCCTTTCAGACCTCAAGCTCAAAGCGTTCACCTATGAAGTCTTCCTCAAGCGCAAAGAAGAAGCGTGGCGGCAGAACGCAGCCGCAGCGGAGGCCAGAAAACGGGCCGTTCGCCAGCCGGTTTCCCGCTCCAGAACAGGCTCCGCAGCTCGCGGGACCAGCCAAAACGGCGGCAAGACGATGTCCGTTGATGAGTTCATTCGAGTATACCGAGATGCGATCAAGGGCTTCAATAAAAAGCTGACCGATAAGCAGGCAGACACCATCGCGCGAAGCGTTTTGGGTTACAGCGCACAGTATAAGATAGACCCAAGGCTGGTTTGCGCGGTTATCCTCACTGAATCCCGCTTCAGAATAGAGGCCACCTCCCACGCAGGCGCGCAGGGCCTCGGCCAGCTAATGCCCGGAACCGCCGCGGGGATGGGTGTGAAAGACTCTTACGACCCCGTGCAAAACGTATACGGCTGCGTGCGCTACATAAAAGGCGTATTAGAGCGCATCACCGGCAAGCATGAATGGAACGAGCTGACCTATGAAGACCTCAGCCTGGCGCTGGCAGCCTACAACGCCGGCCCTGGCGCGGTCAAGAAGCATGGCGGCATCCCACCGTATAGAGAAACGCAGAACTACGTAAAAAGGGTTATCTCCACATACAAGCAGCTCTGCGGAGGCGGGTAGGTTTGATTGGGGCTGTCCCCACAAAAGCTGCAAATACCACGGCCAAAACTCCACTGAACAAATATTTACATAGTGCAATAATAGCTATTGACAACCCCACATTCTCATGCTACAACGGATTTGGTAAGCCGATTCCATGTTATTCGGGAAACCCTTTTCCGAAATAAATAAAGACCAAAGACATGCAAGATTATAGAACGATCACTATTGGTGGGCACGCCCATAAAGTACAGTGGGCACTTCATTAAGTAGTATCCAGAAATCCGTGTCCACATTTATGGGAAGCCTTTTCCAAGTAGCCTTGCTTGATTTAATATCAATAGCATACACGGGACAGAATCTCCCTGTGATGCGCTCCTCATATGCACACAACAACCAGTTTCGAATAGAATCCCATCTGATAGATTTGACTGCAATCATATCCAGAGATTCTTCGTTTGATAGGGGCCATACCGAAATTATTTTACGCAAGCCCGTCTTTATGTTGAGAATTACAGCTCGATCAGCACCGCATCTATAGGCTAGGTCCTTGCCATCGTGTCCGAATTGGGGATCGCGTGCATCCTTGATTCTGTATATGATCTCTCCGTCGCGATTTATTACAAACAATTCTAAGACTGACGAATTCCGTAATTGCAGAGCTAGCGCCACCAGCCCATCTTTTGTTATGGCAATAGATTCGTTACAAATATCATTGACAAAGGCTTTAGATATCTTTAGAACACGCCTTGCCTCCTGCTTACCTTGCAAGTCATATGTATAGACAACAATCTTTCCATACTCGACTGAAGGCACATATACTTTTTGAGTGCACAAAGCGGCTTGTTCGAGAGTCACTCCAAGAGGCAGGTTCCTCAATGTCCTTATGGAAACCTTTTGACCTGTAATAAGAACTAGACTGCCAAGTGACTCACCTCTAGAAAGATCCGAACCATTTGTAAACACCCATGTTTTTGAGCGGGGTTCGTAACCTAGCGGAACTAAGCCATCGAGAATTCTTGAATGCAGAGCACAAGCAATACCTTTTCCATCGTTGAGAATGTTGACTACATTGATTCCAGCGTCGTCATCATCAGTTTGCCTACTTCCATAAGCAACTATAACCGGACAAGCCACCGACGATCCCTGCTTAACTAGTAGCAGAATGAACATAAGCAGGCAAACTGAGGTGATGAGCAAAACAAAGTTAGCAATGCACCTTTTACGCACATTTTTAAACACTTATAATACCTCCAGGCACCGCGTGATTATACATGAATTACAAGCATAGGTTTGATTATGGACGATTCCATCCGATTTTGTCCTCTCTCTCAAAGTTCAGCTCTTCAGCAAGTTCTTCCATCTCGTCGGGCATCGTGAAATAAGCTTGCTGACCGAATTGATCTCGATCATAGTTGGCAATTCCTGATTTGAAGATTACTCTTTGAATCCAGGTTACACAATTATGAGAGCCTGGTGGATTCGGTACTGTGCTGAACACAGGGGGGTTCGCTCGATCGCGCAATATAATAGTCCAGAGCGACTGTAATTCAGTTACTTTTATATCATTCAGGTTATACATATTGTATATAAAGTTAGGTTCCCACTTCTTTTCGTCCCTAACATATCCTTTAGATTCAAAAATAAGGGAAAACCTCTTCGCACTGTCTGTGGCAAAGCCTATCCACTTGGATATATATGTAGCAGGATGGGTAAATTTAAGGAATGCATGCCCCGGAGGCAATTTCCCCTCTCTATATACCAGTTGCAAGCCGGGTTTAACACATGCTGCGCATCTATACTTCTTTGCAACAGCTTGGCTGCCTGCTCCTCCCTGATTGCTTTGAGCAGTCATCGTGGTCGTCGTGTGCAGAGCGGTAGCCTGCATTGTCGAAGACCCAGCACCTTCCGTATATAGTAAGACGTCTATCCTTGCATTTGATGTCTGCCAAAAATCGTCTTCAGCTTTTGCTACTACACTATGCACCCCATTGTAGAGATTCAACCCCGACATATCAAACGTGTAATCAACTGAGCTGGCCTCGGTAGTTTTTGTGGGCTGCACAGTAACCTGTTCACCATCGAGATACAGCTCCACATTCGTAATCCCATGCGCACTGAATCTGTGATGAGCATCACTCGCCCTCACAGTAACCGTTGACAAAGATGAAACTCCCTGTCCGTTTTCAAGGTCAACAAAGCTCACCGAAGGACCGTCAATCTTGGTCATAAATGACTTGAACTCAGACTTCGTGCTGTTTGCCCAAGTCTTATCCTCGGAACTCACCATTCGGTAGACATATTCAGAATTTGGCTCCAAACCGGTGAGCTTGAAAACGTGCTCCTGATCTTTATAGGCATGCTCGGCCCTATTCCACTGAATAGTGATTCCAGGCCCAACTTGCGCATATTCAACAGCCGCAGTCACGAAATCAGCAGCAGAGTATTCTATATCCACTTCAGCTTCCGTTTCCGTTACTGATTTCACGGTAGCTCGACTCGTACCTATCTGCACCCCATAACGAGTTGTCAAAGTCTGCTTCGTAGAGATTGTCGAAGCATTGGTGGTCGGATTAACCGCCAGTATATGGTAACTATACTCAGTCTGCGGCATCGCGCCCGGAATCCAAGCCACGCAGCTGCCTGAACCCGTGGATAAGGCTTTCAACTTACCTGCCGGGTTGCCATCGACCTCATACGTCACGTAGCAATTAGACGCAGCAGTCGCATTCCAAGTGATATTCGCCGTTGGACCATCTACATGGCTGGAAATATTGGAAATGCTTGGGCCTCCGGTTGGGTTTGCCACTCTAACTTTGACTACAGCCTCCATATCACCTGCGCCATCAGTATTGCGTCGCTTAACAATTATATCATAAAGGCCCGGTTTCAAATCCTGACCATTATTGTCATGACGATCCCAGGTATAGGTGTTGGCTCCTGTAGCGACTGAAAAACCATCCTGCCCTGACAGATTGCGTGTTAAAGCAGCGGTTATGCCGCCATTCATCTTGTCAGCAGATGGCACAGGATTCGGGCTATCGGCAGTTTGCGATTGATCGTACGCCGCTACAACGGACACATCCACTTTCTCGTTTGCATCGCCATATTCAGAGTTGTAGGTAATATCTACATTGCCAGTTCCCTGTGGATCAATCGTGTCATCATCAGCAATTGACGTTATGGATGGCTGATTTACGATATAGGGCACAGTGATAATATTCTCTTCCGGAAACGCTCCCGTACTGCGCAGCCTGACGGAATATCTCCCTGGAGTTTCTGGCATAACAACATAGAATGCGCCGTTTTCCGAATCTGGGGTCAGAGCATATTCCTCACTCATTCCTATCTTAACGTAGACAGTAGCATTTGAATCAGTAACACCCGGCACGCCTGCCGGAGGTGTTTGCCCCTCTATTGGCCAAGGATATTCCGGCCAACTGATTTCACACTTTGTTGGATCAGGGACTTCAGGCGATGCAACATCAACAGTGGTAGTCATACAAGGACTTTCGCAACCAACACCAGCATTGTCTTTAGCGAATATGGTGATTGTGTAAGTTCCGTCTTCAACGATATTGCCGCGCTCGTCTTTTCCGTCCCAGATAAAGGTGTTTGCGCCGTCGTTGTGACCTTCGGTTTGATTGTTGATATTGACCTCGCCGCTATCTACAGCACTTGCTTCATTCAGCAGTAACCTCACAAATCTTCCATCTGAATCATAAATATACGAAGTGATGTTTGCAGTTGTCGCTTGCGGTCTTCTTACAGGTTCACTCAGCACAAAGGACACGGATACTGTCTCATTGGATTCTGGAATGAAACTCTCTGTGCTCTTGGTAATTGTTCCGATACTAAGAAATGCGCCAATATTCGCGGACTGTCCTTCAGCATAAACAGCAGGCGCCAAGTCTAAAACGACACCATCAGTGCCACCTTCGACATATTCACCATCACCTATAGCTCCGTCCCAGGGGTTACTTACATTGGAACCCGCGTTACCCGGCCCATAGACGGTTCCCTGGGTACCAATATTGATCTTTACTTTGTGCGCGGGATCAGTATCAGTATTTGTAGATGACTTCTTGGCTTCTGAACTAAGTGTATAATTGACTACAATTTCCCCAT
>JAPLCU010000073.1 GCA_026392045.1 Armatimonadota bacterium | reverse complement strand
GGAATCTAAGCCATAAACGTGACAGATCCTGAATCGAGTTCAGGATGACACGTGGTTCCCACCAAGTCTGAGCTCCTACTGGAGTTAGTTTTAACCAGGAATGGCTTTGTTTGACAGAATCGCCGTAGCTGGATTATACTTTATTATTCAAAGTTAATTAAAAGCAGGAGATAATCATTTGAAAACAACATCGTTTGTATTTGGCGCCGCCGCTCTTGCGGCTGTGCTGTGTTCTAGTGTCTGCGCGGAGAAGATTAGCGTCGACCCGAACAAGAATGGCGGCTCTACAACTAACCTCGAGGTCAAGGATCCAGTCCCTGATGCGCGGCTTGCGAAGAAGATCACCTTCACATCCACCGATAAGCGGCTGCATACAGTTTTGGAAGAGCTCTCCAAAGAGACCGGGGTGGATATCCAGTCTGGAAAAAACATCAATGACTGGTCCGTGAGAGATATTCCTGTTGTAGTTTGTGTGAAAAATATTCCACTGGGCAAGCTGCTGCATGCAATTGCGGACGCTACTCATCTTGTGATGAGCACTTCCACCGTCAAAGATGTGAAGCATTACAGGATTTGGCGCACTCCTGCGCGCCAGGCTCAGTTGTCAGACTACTTCAAGAGCCTCGAAGAGACAAAGAAAGCTAAATTGAACGCTCAATGGGATGCCTGGGCAAAGCTCAAGGAGAAGGGTGTGGTTGGCATCTACGAGGGAGACAGACCTGAACTGGACACGACCGATATCCTGAGAAGCACGGCTGATATCATGGCCGCGCTTCCGGCAGGCTCCAAGGAAGCTGTAATGTCCGGCAAAATGCTAACTTTTGATATAAAGTCGGCGTCTCCGCAGCTCGCGCAGGCTCTGCGGACCTATTATCAGAGGCTGGGAGTGTATGCGAAGGCCATCTATGAAAGCACGATCGAGGCTATGCCTGCGGATACGGAGAAACGCTATCGCCCAAAGCCGCCGCCAGAAATGACTGAGGCATTAATGCAGAAGTTGAAATTCGCGGTGGGCAAGGAGAGCAGTTTTTACGAGTCTATGGGGAAGGGGATGCCTCAGATTAATTCCTATAATTATGACTCTTACCAGTCTGGTCTGCATTTGGGCCTGGAAGAAAATCCTTTGGCGGATGGACATGAATTTAGCTCGCCTGTAAAGGGGAGCGCGGCTTATATGCGGATGGGCGCAGATGGCAGTGAGCAGGCTCTTGAGCCGCCTGTTACTGATTTTGCTCGGAACATGCGCAAGCTGGATGCAGAGTATGGCGATACCAAGGGGCTGGACAAGACTTTCAAGATACCCAAGCCCAAGGAAAGCGGCAAGCAGACTTTCGCGGATGTGATTGTGGCTATAGCAAAGGCTTCGGGGTTCTCGATTGTTTGCGAGGATTTCCAGAGCCATCGCTACAATATGAGCGGGAGCTTTTCTTTCCATGATAAGGAAACCACTCTGAAGGCTCTTCTTGTCCCGTTCAGTTACGATCATTCATCCAGTGGAAGTTGGTCATCAGGTGCAGATTGGCTGGTTGACCCCGCTGGTAAGATTATTGTTGGATGGGATAAGACTTGGTGGAATGGGCACAAATCGCTTGCCCCGGAAGAAGTGATTTCTGGGCTGATAAAGAAGATTAACGGCGATGGCCTGGAGATAGATGATGTTGCTTCGACTCTTCTAATGCCGCCGGACCAATACTCGGAATGGGTGGTTGGGCACAAGGACCTTGGTAACAGCCTGCAATCCGGCGTAACAGGAAAAAACGAAGTATTATGGAAGATGTATGCGGAGTTATCCCCAGAAAATAAAGCTCTGGCGAAATCAAAGGAAGGCCTGCCGCTGGCGAGTCTTAACAGGAATGATGTGGTCGCGGCATTTGGGGAATACGCGAGTAAAGCCGAAAAAACGGGTGAATTTGGCAAGCTGATGTCTGTTAGAAATTGTATGATGACCCAACCGGACATGTGGGCCCGAATTGAATTCTGGGCAATTCGGAAATATCCGCAGTTGAACGAAAACAGTGATGCATCAGCCGGCAGCACGCCAGAGATGCCGCCGGACATTGGGGAGTTCCTCAAGTCACTGGTTGAGGCATTCCCGGAAGCGAAAGCAGCCCTGGAGCCGCCGCCGACCGATCCCGCAAAGGTTTTGAGCCTCAAAATGCGGCTTGCGAAGGTGGATTTCGGAGAGAAACCTCACAAATATTCACTGACGTTTGAGGGAGACGGCATCAAGGTGGAAGCAGGCAGTTTAGGCAGTATTTACCCGATCTACTCAGAGAAACGCTCTCGCGAACTCATTGCAGAGCAGAAGAAGAAATCCGAGAAGACGGAGCCCGTGAAGCCTAAATAGGCATTTATATGCTTCGGGACTGTTTTTCGTCCCGAAGCTGGCGTGTAATTAAAACCAAGCAAAATCAACGGGCTCTCCCCAAACTAAGGAGAGCCCGATTTCATCTTCAGAGTTGCGCTTGCGACATGCTATGCCCGGCTAAAGCGCCTCTTTATTGAGCCCCAGATCCCTGCCCAGAGACTCTCGCGCGCGAGAGCGCTTGGAAGGACCTCCTCCTGGAATAGGGATTCGTCCAGTATGCCATATTTGCCCCTCAACGAATCCATCGCTTCCCTGACCGTTTCCCTATCATTACGAAATCGCCCTTTCCAACCGCATGCCAAGCACTCAATGTTCACCACCGGGTTCAGCGCGCCGCAAAAGTCGCAAACTTTGAAGTCCCGCTCGGTATATCCGAGCTTTTCGGGGCCTCGATCTTGCCACTCCATGATCGTATCCTTTTGTGCGCGCCATTTGCACCGTTTATAGTACCATTTATAGTACCATTCTAAAGTATTTTGCCCGTGAGCAATGGTGGGGTAAACACGTAACTGCTCACCGTTTGTGATTACAACTATACAGGGAAGATTTTTGCCTATTATTTCTCCGGCGGAGTAAGCAGCTTAGCCGGGTAAGCTTCCAATGGGAATTTCAGGTCTTGAGTTGTAAGCTTGCTGGCGGCTTTTTTCCAATCTGCGGGTTTGCTGCCGACTTTTTTGGTAAGTTCGTCATTAAGTTTTTCGGCCTCATCAAATGCGGCCTTGGCCTGCTTGGTGTTACCCACGTTTGCATATGCCTGCGCGAGGGCTAACTGGGCAATAGCAGCCTCAGAGCCAAGCTTTATAACGGCATGGTTGGCGCTCTCGATGGCTTCATTATATTGGCCCATTCGGTTGTAGATTACAGCCATTCTTACCCAAGGTTCTCGAAACTCGCTCCAAATATCGGCCGCTTTTCGGAACTGCTCGATGGCTTGGTCGTAGTTGCCCTGAATATCATGCGCCATCCCCATTCCGTTGTAGGCTTGCGCTTTCAGTATCTTTCTGATTTCAGCGGATGGGGCAGTGTTTTGCGTGTAGTTGAGCATTTTGTGGTAATAATCTAACGCTTTATTCGGCTGGTTTGCCTGGTAGTAAAGGTCGGCGGCATCGGAAATCAGCGAAACCTTGGTCGAAAATCCCCACATTAGCAGCGTGTTGTCGGTGGTGAGGGGAATAAGCTGCGAAGTCTTCTGCGCCGCATCAGCGTATTTTTCAGCTCTGTAAAGCGCCTGGGCCTGCTGCAAAGTTGTATGGTAGCTATCCTGGCTCCAAGCATAGGAATAAATGCTAACGGCTATCAAAGTTGCCGCTGCGGCATAGAGCGTGTAGCGGTTTCGGACGCGGTTGTCCCATACCTCGAACTTCGCCAGCCACCATAGGCCTAATACCAGCCCAGCGCCTCCAGCGAAAAGTCTTACAATCTGGCACATTCCTCGCAGCCACGGGTCAGATTGCGCTGAGTAAAGTATGGGTAAAACCCGCATTTCGGCCATGCTAAGCCCGGGCAGCGAGATTGCGAACTGGGTGAATAGGTGCTGGGAATAGAGCAAATCGAGGCCCATCACCGCGCCAAGCGCCACAACAATATATAGCGTCAATCCCTTTGCGAATGAAACTTGACCGGCAGCCTGCAGCCCTCGGCCTACGGTAATCACGAATATAATCGGCAGCGCCATTCCAATCGCAGTGAACAGCCGTATAACATAGTCATTGGTCACCCCTGCGGCCATCGCAATGCCCCATATAACGCCAATTGCATAGTAGATAATTAGTATCACCTGCGACCACCCCATTACCGTCAAAACAGCCGCGTAGTCCGTCTGCACCTTAAGCCAATTCAGCAGTCCCCAGATTACCAGCGAATAGAGCATCCAAAGCCCAATGCATGTGAGGGGGTTGTCTCTGCCTATTGCGAACGCCTGCTCCGGGCCCAGGATTGCTGTGCGCGCCAAATCGCAGAGCATCGCGAGTAATCCCGCAAGCCCAACAATCCAGAACGCATCCACCAGCAGCTTCCTCTCGATTATCTCCTGGAACGCCGCCGCGGGGGAGGCGAATACCGCCAGCGCAAGCTTGAGTTTTGAATGCATTTTAGGCTCCTTTGTGGTTGGTAGTTCGCTGCGTATATTTTACCTTTTACGGCAAGAAAATGCTATCAAGGAAACACAGGAGGGTGCGTCCCACATTTACGGCAAGCAAATGCAATCACGGAAACACGGAATAAAGGAAGCACGGAAATTGTTTGGTTTACAAATTCTATGGAGAATGAGACACCTGCTGAACCAATCCCTTTTCCGCCAATCTCCCTTCCGTGATTCATAAATTCCGTGCTTCCGTGATTAATGTAATTGATAGTCACAAATTTGGGACACACCCAATACAGGAATGGTTTATATTGACAGAATCGCCGTAGCTGGATTATACTTTATTATTCAAAGTTAATTAAAAGCAGGAGATAATCATTTGAAAACAACCTCGTTTGCATTGGGTGTTGCCGCTCTTGCGGCCGTGCTGTGTTCTAGTGTCTGTGCGGAGAAGATAACCGTCGACCCAAACAAGAATGGCGGCTCTACAACTAACCTCGAAGTCAAGGAATCAGTCCCTGATGCGCGGATTGCGAAGAAGATCACCTACACCTCCACGGATAAACGGCTTCATACCGTTTTGGAGGAGCTTTCCAAAGAGACCGGGGTGGATATCCAGTCGGGCAAGAACGCCGATGACTGGCCTGTGAGGGACATTCCTCTGGTGGTGTGTGTTAAGGACATCTCCCTGGGCAAGCTGATGCGTGCGATAGCGGATGCTACCCATCTGGCGCTGAGCGCTTCCACGGTCAAAGATGTGAAGCATTACAGAATTTGGCGCAATCCCACGCGCCAGGATCAGCTATCAGAATACTTCAAAAACCTCGAAGAGGCAAAGAATGCCCGATTGAGCGCCCAATGGGACGCTTGGGGTAAGCTTAAAGGGAATGACGTATCTATCAATTCAACTATCGCGCGAAGCACGGCTGATGTCATGGCCGCGCTTCCGGCGGGTTCCAAAGAAGCTGTGATGGCCGGCAAAATGCTAACTTTTGATATAAAATCCGCCTCCCCGCGGCTTGCGCAGGCTCTCAAGGTCTATTACCAGAATCTAGGGGAGTATGCGAAGGCCAGGTATGAAAGCCTGATCTCTGAGACTCACGCTGAGGGGGAGAGGAGCTGGCTTCGGAAGCCGCCGCGCGACATGACCGAGGCCGAAATTGAGAAGCTGAAATTCGCGGTCGGTAGTCAGCGCAGTTACTTCGAATCCATGGACGTACACATGTCCATGGGCAGGGGTGATTACGATAGCCCTTCCGGCCTTTATGTGGGTTTGGCCCCTGGTTACAAGATCGAGGATAACGGCTTAGATTCGTCACCGATTTCGGGTAGCTATGCTCTCGGCACGATGGGCGAAAAGGATCCCCTAAGCGCTCTGGATCCGCCGGTTACTGATTTTTCTCGCAGCATGCGCAAGCTGGATGCAGAGTATAGCGACCTCGCGGACCTGGATAAGACTTTCAAGATTCCCAAGCCCAAGGACGGCGCCGAGCGGGCATTCGCGGATTTGATTGTGGATATAGCAAAGGCTTCGGGGTTCTCGATTGTTTGCGAGGATTTCCTGAGCCATCGCCAGTATAATATGAGCCAAAACTTTCCTTTCTATGATATGGAAACTACGCTGAAGGCTCTGCTTCTCCCGCCCGCCGATTCGTTTGGAAGAGTTGGCTATTTATTGCCATTATTAAACGTCGAATGGCTCCTTGACCCCGCCGGCAAGATGCTTGTCGGATGGCATCTACAGTGGTGGGTTCAGCACAGATCGCTTGCGCCGGAAAAGGTGATCGCTGGGCTGATAAAGAAAATGAATGGCGATGGCTTGGAGATAGATGATGTTGCAGCAACGCTTCTGCTGCCCAAGGACCAATACTCGGAATGGATAGTCGGTCACAAGAACCTCAGTTACCGTGTGCAATCCGGCTTGTCTGGAAACAATCCAACATTCTGGAAGATGTATGCGGAGTTATCGGCCGAAAATAAGGCTCTGGCGAAATCAAAGGACGGCTTGCCGTTGGCTAAACTGAAGAGGGCAGATGTGCTCGAGGTGTTTGGAGAATGCGCCAGAAAAATGGAGAGCATGGGCGAAATGGGCAAGTTGATGGCTGTGGGCAATTGGATGAGGGCGCGGCCGGATATGGAGGCCCGAATGGAAGCCTGGGCGATGCAGAAATATCCGCAGATGAACCCTGAAAACAGTGATGCATCAGCCGACAGCACGCCAGAGATGCCGCCGGACATCGCAGAGATGCTCAAATCACTGATTGAGACATTCCCAGAAGTGAAAGTAGCGCTTGAGCCGCCGCCGACCGATCCCGCGAAGGTCCTTAAGCTCAAAATGCGGCTTGCGAAGGTGGATTTCGGAGGCAGCA
>JAPLCU010000106.1 GCA_026392045.1 Armatimonadota bacterium | reverse complement strand
GAGTTGGACTGAATGACTCGTGCGAAGACAAATCAAAAACTCAGAACTCAAAACTCAAAACTCAAAACTATTACATCGAATGCTATGGGACGGTACTGAATCAAGTTCGGAATGACAAATACACTAAGACTGAACTCTTACTATACCGCACTGCGCAACAAAAATGGCCCCGATATAATCGGGGCCATTTCGATTCATACAAACCAACCGTTTTATGACGGCAGGCAGATCTTCTAATATCTGGTCACACTATAATTTAACCCGGCATAGAAATCTTTCATATCCAATGCTCCAGCGCTGATGCTGCAGCTATTATTCGCGTTGAAACGAACCATACCGTTGAATGTCGAATCCTGGCTAAGACCATTGGACAGATATTCAACAGCCAAGTCAAACTTAGGTGAGACCGCAACGCTCAAACTTGCAAAACCGCCCCTGTAGATTCCAGTTCCGAAACCGACGGCGCCCCTAACGGGCTTGATGACCCTGCCACTGACGCCTTCTGCTACAGAAGTGAGATTCTTGCCTATCAGAATAAAAGCGCTGGCATCGTCAATCTGGCTGTTAAACTCTTTGAGCCGCTTGCCCATATCTACAACACCAACAGTTACCGACGGCGCAAGAAGTGTCTCGGAGAAGAGTCTGTATTTGGCATTCAAAAGCGCCTGCGTGTCTACGCCGTTAGCATCCGAGCCGATTGCAACTGCGCCAACTTCGAGCTTTGGAAATACGCCCAAAACGCCGCCGAAGCTAGTCCCGTTACTGCCAGTGTCCAATAGATCGGCAGCATAAAATCCGGTCAGCTGCGGGCTGGCAACATCAGCAATCGAATCATCAGGGGTCTCTATGAGACCGCTAATCCCATAAATCGAGCTTGCGGCGCTGCAAGCGCCAATACTCCCACAAACGAGAGCCAGCAATAAGAAGATAACTAGAAGATTTTTCATGGCTATATGCCCCTTTCAAATGTGCCGAGGGCGATCCTGTGTGCAGTATCCAAGTTTCCTGCATCCGAGGTTGCACCCGGCTTGTGATCGGAAGCTTCATGCTTCCAACCATTGATTTTCTTAGACGCAGCCATAAACCGGCCATTGCCCAATAGCCAAATCTTATGAATACATCCTTATGTGAGTTAGTAATTTGCAGGGACAATTCATTCAATTGAAAGAGACCGGGGGGCTGTGTTCTGGCACACTAAAAAATCGTCCAGGGGCGAAAGCCCCTGAACCACTGCAAAGGTAAAAGAGAAAAGAGCGAAACTAGCGGACTAAGCGAAACCCGAGGTCGTAGTTATAGTGGTCCGGGTAGCAGAAGAAGCGGGAGGCGCATCGGAAGTAGCTGGCGTTGGTGTACCAACTACCGCCCCGCAGAATACCCCTACTGCCACTTTCAAATGCAGGCCCCTGTGGATCATTTGCAGGGCTTTGAGAATAGTAATCGCTAACATACCAGTCCTTGCACCATTCAAACACATTACCGGCCATGTCCTGACAGCCGGAAGGACTTGCGCCAGACGGGTAACTGCCGACCAGAGAGGTCTGCCAATACTGATATCCACCGCCAGCGGAGTTATGATCATCCAGGTTGTTGCACTTCTCAGCATCCCACACGTCACCCCAAGGATACACGTTGGCATGAGTCCCGGTCCAGCTCGCAGCCCGTTCCCACTGGGCCTCTGTAGGCAGATGACCTCCAGCCCAATTGCAGAACGCCTCGGCCTCGTAGTAGGTCACGCCGACTATGGGGTGGTTATCAGTCTGGGTGAAAATTTGCCCCTCTTTCCAAGCCTGAGTTACAATCCAGGAATCAGGCTTGCTGCGGGTGCCTTTCCAAGACCAACCAGCAGTAGACCAGTAGGCTTTTGTACCGTAGCCGCCTGCTTCCATGAACTCAATGTATTGCCCACGAGTCACCTCATACTTGCCTATAGTGTAGGCTGACAGAGTGACTGAGTGCTGAGGGTGCTGATTTAAATTATGATCTCCAGTATAGCTATCAGGCGTTCCCATATCGAAAGAACCTGCGGGGATGGAAATCATTTCCATCTGTGAAATCAGATTCAAGGGCAGCTTTGTCGCGGCCTCAACAGGCAGATTTGGCGCAACCTTGACAGGCAGCCTTGGCACGGCCTTGACAGGCCGCCTTGCCGGCGCCTTTGTAGCGCTGGATTGCGCAGCACTACACACTCCGCACAAAACCACCACCGACAGCGCCGCAATAAAAGTAACCGCTATTGTTATTCGTTTGCTCAATTCTTGACCTCCTCAATACACAATACGCATTCCAAGCTAACCCCGATTTAATCGGGGCGGTTTTGGCGCTGCGGATGGCGCTATAGGCGCCGTCGGTGGAGTAGTGACCACAGGCATCTTGAACTCCTTGTTAGCAGGAGTTCTTAAAGGTCCGAGTGATGGCTGAGTTACGCCATTGAGTTTCAATTGCACCCCGCCTGCCTTTCCGGTGCGAATGAAAATCACCTTTTTCGCTTCCCAAGTCTTGATTCCGCCCTGCGGCAATATGCCTTCGTAAACTTTCTTGCCGTCAGCTACAATTCTAAGCCATACGTCTTGCAGCGCAGCTACCTGAAGCGTCAGTTTGTCCGGCGCTGCCGGAGTAGTAGGCTCAATTGCAGGGCCAGCCGGCGGTGTAGATACAGTCGGCGGAGTTACAACAGCAGGCATTCTGGGAACCAAAAGCCCTGCGTCTTGAAGATCTGCGGCATCCTTGCAGCTTTTATCATAATAGTAGTAGCCGCCAGCCGCCACAGCTCCAACTACAATCAATGTAAGCGCCAACCGCCCAACAAACTTCCAAGCCGAACCCAAACGCGGTGGCGGAGCAATAACCGTCTCCTGCTGATTGATTAGCGAAGATTCGTATCGCGTGAGCAGCGCATCGCTGTCCAAGCCGAGGTAATTCGCGTAGTCTCGCAAAAACGCACGGGAATAAACACGGTTCGGGAAAGCATCAAACCGATCTTCTTCAAGGGCCGAGAGATTTTGGATGGTTATCTTAGTCGCATCCTGAACTTCCTTGAATGAAAGTCCCCTACTCTCCCTTTCCTTCTTAAGCACATTGCCTATGTTATCAGTGTTTTCCATTAAGGCCCCTGTTCCATCCGAATCCATCCGAATATCTAACTTATAGAGATATTCTAGCGAATTATCAGCATACAATCAACAGCTTACACGAAAAAGACAGTCAAAAGCACAATCAACGCTATGATACGATTGCCAAGGGGTAATGTCAACAGGTTAATCTTATAGAAGCTGAAATACGAAAACGGACCGGCGCATACCGCGCCGGTCCGAAAAATATTATACTGGGAACAATTCCCGTATTAACTTTTAAGGCAGATCGAGTCCGTGATAGTCATAGGTGCCAGGTGTTCCACTCCCGGCATCACATGCAGCATTGGTCCCCAGCGCTGTGTAATCATAAGTTCCACCCGACGGGCACGCTAGAGCGGTTGAAGTACCCTTGATATACGGGTCAATGTTAGCAGCAACAACGGGATCGCCTTGAGCGGCCTTAGTATCCATTGCCCACTGCTCTTTGGCTGTTTCAACCTGTCTGAGGTTTGCGCAGCAGCTCTTGGCTCTAGAGGCTTCGCGAGCTCTCATGAAGTTCGGGATGGCGATTGCCAACAGAATACCGATAATCAAAACCACGATCATGATTTCGATCAGGGTGAAACCACCCTTGCGTCGTCTTGCAATTTTACTCATCATTTTTGTAGGTCTACCTCCTGTGGTGTGAAACATTTGATTGAGTATCTTCATCTGTCTAAAAGAGTTGTTCCATAGGTATTTGGAGAATCACATAAGTAATTGCAATATTTCTATCTAATGCCCCTAAAACGGGTGTTTCTACTAGGTTCCGGCAAGTCTTGCTGGATATATGGGCAAAATAGTTTCACACTCCAGGCTTCGTGTGATACAATCAGATAGTTGATTCGGTATCCTGATGCCGAAGCCTTTGTTGTTAGTTGCTTCGGTATCCTGACGCAAACTCATAGGGGCGCGGATTAGTGACTCGAAGACCGTTTATATTATTATCTATAGCTGTCATGGCCTTAACAATCGCCGGCACACCAGCCTGGTGCCAGTCCACTCGCGCGCGCGTCCTTTCACAACTAACTCAGGCGAATGATGCCCAGCTTGCCCCGCGGGTGAAGACGGCTTTGGCAAACTCTCCAAAAGAGACAAAGCTGCTCGGTCTGGACCTGATCATATACCGTTGGGCCGCGCGAGAATCCGGCGTGGTTCCCGATGTCCGCAATATCAACTCCATCATCAAAGTCATCAATCGTGAATCATCTGACCCAACATTAGCCTCGGCTGAGAGATTATTCTCAGTTTCGGTAAAGTCCAGCCCAACCGCAGCGCTGCCGATCGCACCCTTCGACGGAGCTCAGGGTGATCATAACGGCGCTCAGGGTGACACGCCATCTGTCATCCTGAACTTGATTCAGGATCAAGGTGATGACCAGGTTTCTCTGCTGGTGGAGCTTTCAAGCAATTTCAACACGGCGCTGGCATACCGTGAATCGCGCCCCAAAGAAGCAGCAGACGCTCTTGAGGCTGTATTGGCCACATGTTCCAAACTCCAGATCGAGCTCACCAATGCGCTGGCTTTAAGCGAACTTGGCGACAGATATCTTTACGATGCCGCCAGATTCCAGCAGGCAGAGCAGTGTTATTCCCGCGCTATTCTTGTTTTTTCGGCCTATGATTGCGTAGCCTCCACTGCCAGGCTCTTCGATAACTACGGCATGCTCAATACAACACTCGGCAGATATGCGGCTGCAACCGAAGACTACAGGCAGGCCGCTCAGCAGTGGCTGTTCCTCGCCGAAGCAGACCCCAGCCGCTACCGTTACCGTGACCTTGCCGGAGCATTGTTCATGAAAGCCGGGGAAACGCTAATTCGGCAGGGAGACACACCCAAAGCGCTGCAGTTGATGAATGCAAACGGTCTTCGCGAGTTTCGAATATGGGCGTATGCTACAAAAAGATATTCAGCCCTGATATTGAATCTGATAAAGATCGCTTCGATCTACAGAGATCGCGGAGACACAAAGCGCGCTATTGATCTGCTTAAAGAGGCCAGAAAAAACTCGGAAGCCAGCGGTGATCCAATGCTAAAGGCTAAAACATACTCCGAACTGGCAAAAGCTTATGAAGCAGACGGAAACGATGCGGCTTCGGCATCAGGATACCGAAGCAACCAGCAAGTGCTGGAAGCAACTGCCTCAGCAGGGGATGCAGCCCTGCTAAAGCTGTCAAAATACCCCAACACGAATCAGCAGAGACGCAATGACCTTCTGAAAAAGGCAGAAACGGGGGCGTTGGCCTATCAAGCGCTGGACAACTTGCCCAAATCGGTTGATCTTTGGCAGAAGCTGGCGCCGATATATCTGAAGTTGGGGATGGTGGAAGAGAGAATCGACTGCCTGAGCGCCATCGCAGCAGTATACGATCAGCGTCAGCAACCTGCGCAATCTCTGTCTGTAAGATTGGATGCTGCTATGTATGCATGGAAAGCGGGAAAGATCAATCTGGCGGCTGATATCGTGCAATACATGGTACAGAATTTCATCGATATCGGAGACCTTCAGAACGCCTTGGAAGGCTACACAGAACTTCTACCGATAATCGAGGCCTCGGGCAACGTCAGATTAGCCGCAAGCGTATTTGCGGCAAAAGGTTCGCTGCTGTTAAAAAACGAACAATGGAACGATGCCATAGAGAACCTTCAAAACGCCAAACGCTATCTGACTCAAGTCGGCGATTCGTGGGCAGCCGCGGAAGTATCGCTGAAATTGGCTAATGCTCAAATGAGAAACAACTTGCCGGAAGAGGCTCGCAGCACGCTTGACTCTATGCGTCAAGACATTGAGAGCAATTTCTCCTATGAAATTTTGGATCCGAAAGCTGACCCAGAGCATGGCGCCATCCTGAGAAACATCTATCATGACCTGGTGTTATTGCTCATTAAGCAAGGCAATGGAGCTGATGCAAGCAAGCTTATCACCCAGGCTAATCATTATATGTGGCAGCCCGATTTTATTTCTGAAATGAGAAAAAGCAACGATAGCGCTATTTCCGAGTTTGCGCTCAGGTTGGATACTACAAATGGAACAGGGGTTAATACAAACGAGCCAACTGAAGATGTCCTCCTCGCAGATACGTGGTGGTCTGTTTATGAGCAATGCTTGATGCTTCGCAAACAATACGCCGCCAACTATAACGCGCTTCCTGCAGATCCGCTGGATGTATACAAGCTGCGAAACAAACTGCCGCAGGGGACATCTGTTATAATTTATATGACCACGGCATCACAAGTCTATGCGCTCGTATGCAGTCAAGACAAAGCCACATGCCGAAAGTTAAAAGCATCCAGCAGCGCCATAGCATCGTCCATAACTGAGCTTCGCGCAACTCTGCAGACCTGCGAAGAAAGCCTTGCGAGCGGCATTCCAATCCCACCGATTACTGATTGGAGCAGCGCCGATTTTGCGCAAATAAAGAAACCGCTTGAAGACCTCTACAGCCAGCTGGTCCAACCGATATATGATGACATCAAGGGCAGACGTCTTCTTGTGTTTGCGCTGCCGGATGAGTTGACCGGTTTGCCTATGCACGCCTTGATCGCCCCAGGCGAAACCTCTGCGCCGAGATTCTTGATCCAAGACTACCAAATCACCTATCTTTCAAGAGGGATGCTCGAAGACCTTGCTCTGGGCGATAAAACCACTATTTCACCGACTTCTGACAGGCTTGCAATATTCGCCGACCCAGAAAACAACCTGCCATGGGCGCTCAAAGAAGCAAGCGCCATCAAGGCAATCTACTTAAACAGCACATGGTATCTTGGCTCTAAGGCAACCGCTTCGCAGCTTATGGAAGAAAGCCAGAGCGCAAACATACTGCACATTGCCGCGCACCATTGGATCGATCCTAACCCGACGAAGTTCGGGCTTAGATTGGCTCCTGATGCGGGTTCGAGCAGCATCTTGGGAGTGCAGGAGCTTTCGAGCCTGCATAATGACAATTTGAAACTGGTAGTGCTTTCAGCCTGTGACGCAATTGCATCATCCGACCCCATATCCTCCGGGCCATCAAAGGCGGCGGAAATCTTCTCAAGAGCTGGCGCTATGTCTGTAATGGGCGGACTTTGGCGAGTATCTGATGGCGAAGCTACGGCAGGTCTTATGACTGATTTCTACCGGCAAATCGTTAAACAGTCATCCAAAGCCGAAGCTACCGGCAAATCGTTAAACAGTCATCCAAAGCCGAAGCGCTCAGACAAGCCCAAATCAAGCTCATCAAATCCGGGCAGTTCTCCCATCCATATTACTGGGCCTGCTTTGCGCTTTACGGCAACCCCTGGTAATCGCAGCGCCAATTTTCATAATTTCGGGCGCATTTCAGTTGACACCGTGCCCTCCCAATTGCTATACTAACTGCGGTCACTGGTGTATCAGACAACCGTGTGGCGCCAATACCCCAAGCCGGAGAGAATATGAGCGAAGAACCGCCAAAGAGACATGGTGAGCGTCCGCAAGACGTCGCAAGCGAGATTCTCCACGAGGTGGGCGATGAGCTCGCAGCGGTTGTTTCCGTACCTGGTGAAATCACCTACCGCACATTGAACAATTTTTTCGAGTTTCTCGGAGACAGCGCAATCCTCATCGCACAAACCAAGCGATTTAATTTCAAGGGCGCAATAAACATCCGAGACACTATCAGTCAGATGGCGATCAGAGCGGTGTATTCGCATC
>JAPLCU010000095.1 GCA_026392045.1 Armatimonadota bacterium | reverse complement strand
AGTTCAGAATCCAGGTTGCTAGGAAATAGACCCTGAATCTAGTTCAGGGTGACACGCCATCTGTCATCCTGAACTCGATTCAGGATCAGGGTGACGCACATCCTCACCAAGAATAAACTCTTACGGGATGATAGAATGATTGACTATGAAACGGCTGCTGTGATAGCATATTTTCACGCGGAGCGATGTCCGAGCTGGTCGAAGGAGCAGCACTGGAAATGCTGTAGCGGGGTAACTCGCTCCTGGGTTCGAATCCCAGTCGCTCCGCCATATATTGTGAATAAAAGAGCCTTGGGGTGTAATGCCTCGGGGCATTTTTGCTATAATGAATCTCAGGGAAATGGCGAGAGGTTGCGCCCTCACCCCAACCCTCTCCCCCAGGAGAGGGAGTTAGATGCGCTTGTTCTGGAGGTAATCATGCAATATTCTAACGTCTACGAAGCATTTATGGGCCTTGCGCCCAAGCAGATACCGCATTGGGAGCATTGGTCGTGCCCTGATGCCGAAACCTATTTGAGCGGCATCGATTATTATGAACATCCGAAGCTGTGCCGTGAGAAGATCGCCGAGCTTTACCCGCAGATCAGGCTTTGGATACCCAAAACTGATGATCCGAAGCCCATGCCGAAACTTGGCAGAGAAGAATCTTCCAGCGCCGATGAGACCGGCGGCCATCATGTGCGGTGGGGAGACGGCGAGACCACCCATTGGGATTGGGGGAATAAGTTCAAAACCGCAGAGGATGTGTTCGCGTTCTCGCCGCTTGAAAATGCTGATTTTACGGAATCGGGAATTGTGGACGCGCAGGATTTCACAAGCGAGGAAATAATCTACCGGCGCTATCGAGCATGGTTCCCATCAGAATGGGGCGACAGAGCGCCTGAGGGGTCGACTGCCGACGTCTCCTTTTACAACACAATGTTTATGTGGCCGATGCTCACATTTGGCTGGGAGCTGTTTTTGGAATGCTGCCTGGATGAGCGTTTCGAGCGGGTCATGGATGAGTTCGCAGAGATCAACAGACGATTATTCAAGGCTTTTGCGCGGCTGCCTGTGAATTTTGTCATTTGTCATGATGATATCGTGAACACTCGAGGCCCTGTTTGCTCGCCGAATTGGATGCACAAGTATATTTTCCCGAGATATGAAGAGTATTGGAGCATTCTCAAGGCGGCTGGCAAGCGCGTGGTGTTTATGGCTGATGGGTGTCTTGACGCGTATGTGGATGATGTGATGGCCTGCGGGGCATCGGGGTTTGTGACCGAGCCTTATACCGATTTCAAGGCAATCGCGCGCAAGTATGAGAACTGTGTATTGGCGGGCGAGGGAGACGTTCGCATTCTGATGCGCAATAACCCCGCTGAGATTAAAGCGATGGTCGAGAATATGGTCGAAACCGCCAAGATCAACGGCGGATATTTCATGTGCATCGGAAACCATATCCCCTGGAACACCCCGCCTGAAGCTATTAAGCTGTATTTGGAGTTGTCGAAGGAGCTGGGTGTTAGGGAATCATCATAGCCGACACGTCCAGCCGATACATTTGGTTGTTGTCCTTAGAGCCAGCCACTTTCACGAAATAATCACCGGCTGCAAGATCAATGCTCAGCGTTTCAGCTTTGCCCATGCCCTGCCTGTTAACGTGGAAAAGACGAGTCCCCAGTGAATCATATATCTCAAAGAATAGGTCGCTCTGCTTTATTGCATCAAACTTGATGCGGTCCTTTTCGCCCTCGAGAATGAACTCGTAACTAGGCCCTTTAGGAGTAACTGATAATGACACTATGCTCTTGCTGCTCAGATGGAACTTGAAGAAATCAACATCGTTAGCGCCGTCTATGCCTATGAAATCCGATGTATTTGGCTTGACAAGCAGCGAATCGGCAATGTCCGAGCCCAGTGATTTCGAAGCGCTTGTGATGTTGCCGAGGTCGGTTGCAGTCTTAAGGGTGTCGTTGCCGCCATTTCGCTCATATTTGTCGCCATAGAGGCGCTGCAGGGCATAAATATCATCGAACTGCGGGCCGCCGCCATTGCATAGAGCCACTATTGATGCGTTCAGTTGCGGATCCTTTGATGAAGGCGACTCGAAAATTCTATCGTGAGCCAGACCAACGCTGTGGGCCATTTCATGCATGGTGACGTTGATCCAGCCGCCATGATCCCATTTGGCTCCGATTACCGTGCTCATTTGTATAAGGGTTCCGCCTTTTTGGGGCATGTCGCTGCAGGCATTCATACCGTTGAGATCGCGCCCTATAATGCGAATATCTGCTTTTTGTTTAGCGTTCTTTGGCGTTACAAGTTCGACGCAATCCAACCCGGAAACTGCGCTGATTCTGCCAAACATAAACCTGCACATGTCCACGAATTTCTCTTTGAATTTGCTCTCGAGAAAGGCATTTATGTTGTTGGAAGTGTATTCACGATTCTTCAGAGTATCAGGAAGTATTTGCCAACTGACTTTGATTGGGTCGCCCCGTTTGGCAGCTTTGCCGAACGAAGATACCTTCCATCGCCAGTCCTCACTTATGTTATAAGCAGAAACCTGCACAGTCGCGGCAAGCAGAATGACTATTACAGCAGCAAAACGCAGAATTTTCATTTATTTTATCTCCCTTTATCCCTTAGTGAATGACCCGACGTTCCCACTCTTTGCCAACCGCTTCCAAGAAGGCGACGGGGTCATCTATAGAAACTATCTCGATTTTCAGCTTTTGAGCAATGGGTTCGGCAAGTTTGCTTGCGAGATTCAGCGCAATTTGGGCTTCTAATTCTATTCTTCTGTCCAAAAAATGCCTTATTGCCCTGTATTCATCTTTTTTGATGGATGAAATGTATGGCATCGACTCAGCAGGCAGGAGGCTTGGCGTTTCTGAAACCTGCGACACGCCAATAGCATTGGGATATGCCGCGGGTGCATTGACAGCAGATCGATTCTCTAATACATCCGGTTTTGCCCCGACCTTTACCACCAGTGTGCCAGCAACATAATCACCCAATCTGCGGTATTCATTACTAAGAAACACTGAAATAATCGCGACTCCATAGCTGCCAGGTAGAAAATCGACAATTCTCATCACGTTTCGCAAAAGGGCAGAACGGAAATCGATTGGATGGCCGGTATCGCGCACGACTCTTATCCCGGCGGCTTTTTTTCCAGGGGTCTGACCGTTCTTTGTTGCCTCGAAATAGAGGAAGTAACCACTGGTAATGACGAATACTATAATTGCGAAGACAGCAAATAGCCACATCGGCGGAGAACTGCTCCCAACAATGCTAGAGACGCCAACAATAAACAACAAAAAATAGAGCGCGATGAAAACCAGAGTCTGCCATAAGGTATCGACGATCATCGCAATGGCTCGCGATCCGATACCGGCCAATTCAAACTTGACCTCTACCTGTTCCGGGGTCATAATAGTTATTTCACGGGCCAACCAAGCCACCTCCTGAGGTAAATATGCAAAATACAATTCCAAATGATATGGATAGCTTCAAAAGACTCGAAGACCTTCTTGAGCGCATAGAAAAACACGGCCTGCGCAGTTTGAATAGCGAAGAGGTCCTCAAATTCGGGCCTCTTTACCGCCGTGCGGTGTCTGCGCTATCCGTGGCTCGCAGCCAGGGCGTGGACGATGCCCGCATTCAATATTTGAACGGATTAGTTTCACGAGCTTATGGCCACGTATATGTTGCCGCGCCCAAGGGCTGGCCATCTCTAAGAAAGTTCTTCACTATAGAGTTTCCTCAAAGCTTCCGCCGAAACCTGCAATTTATCCTCGTATCTTTGCTAATTTCTCTAATTGGAGCGTTTTTTGCCTGGGGCGTGGTTGCGCGCGACGTCGGCAAAGCCGATGTTGTCTTCGGCGCAGGCGCAACCAATACAATCGACGAAATCGCCGCGAGGCACGAGGGCAACAAAAACTGGATGCCCGAAGAAGCGCGCCCGATAATGTCCAGCTATATTATTACAAATAATATCAAAGTTGCAGCAGGCGCTTTCGCGCTTGGCATTACGGCGGGAATAGGCACGATCATTATACTATTCTACAACGGTCTGATGCTGGGCGTGGTGGGCGCGGGAGTCGCATCAAGGGGAACGCATGTGGCGATGGGTTTCTGGAGCTTTGTGGCCCCCCACGGCATAATCGAGCTTCCTGCCATATTCATAGCAGGTGGAGCGGGATTGCTGCTCGCCTGGGCAATCCTAAACCCGGGTCAACGCACTCGCAGCGCCGCTCTGAAGCTTGCGGGGCGGGAGGCTTTTAAGCTGATGTTGGGGGTTGCGGCAATGCTATTGGTGGCTGGAATAATCGAAGGCTTCGTTTCCCCATCTATGCTGCCTAATATAATCAAGTTGATAATCGGGGCAATGATAGGCGCCGCGGAGTTCAGTTATCTGTTTTTTGCGGGTAGGAAAGCGTCTCGGGCTTAGTTAACTCTTTCCTAGTATCCCCTACCCTTGTCATACACATTGATCATCTCGCCGCCGCTCAGGAAAGCGTCCAGGTTGCGCTTGAAGATTGCGGAGCCTCGCTCACCGTAGCGGGGGGTGGAGCCGCCGGTGTGGGGGGTGATGATTGTGTTGGGCAGATCGTAAATTGGGCTGTCTGATGGAATCGGCTCCTGCAGGAAGACATCAAGCGCGGCGCCTTTGAGCTTTCCGCTCGCTAGAGCCTCCGCGAGGGCTTCGTGGTCTAGCATCGCCCCGCGCGCGACATTGATCAGATATGCGCCGTTTGGCATCATGTCCAGTTCGCGCTTGCCTATCATTGCCTTGGTTTCGATTGTGAGAGGCACTACCAACACCAAGAAATTAGACTGCATGAGGACCTTATCGAGTTCATCAGACAGGTAAATCGCATCTACGTTCGGCAGGGTTTCGCCCACACTTAGCTTGGTTCCAATCACACGCATGCCAAACGCCTTCGCAATTCTTGCAACGCTCAGGCCGATTTTGCCGAGGCCGATGATTCCAATGGTCTTTTCAAAGAGCTCGTCGCTGGTCCTGGCCATCTCGCTGCGATCCCATGTATGCTCTTTCTGCTGCCTGATGGCTATATCCAGCCTGCGGGTGAGCCCCAGCATCAGCGCCAGCACATGTTCAGCCACCGGAGCCGTGTGGATGCCGCTGAGGTTGGTAAGAACAATGTCGCTTGCGAGCAGCTCGGGGAAGATAGTGTGATCGATCCCCGCGCTGCCAAACTGTATCCATTTCAACTTCTTCGCGCAGGCCAATATATTGGGAGTGATTTTCCAACCGATCATCACATCGGCATCAGCTATCTCGCGCTTGATTGATTCCAGATCCTCGCAGACCACGAGCTCATGACCATTAAGATATTCTTTGTTTCTTGCGATATAATCATCCACAATCGCCCTGTTTTCCAGGTGATTGGCCATCCATACTACAAATTTCAAAACTTACTACCTCGAAAAAAGACAGCGGAGAGTGGAGAGCTCGGAACCACTTTGCCAATCTTTCGCTTGTTTATATAACAAAGGGTTTCGGGATTTCCGCTGCGCTCAAATCCCGAAAAACCAAAATGCTGAATGAAGGGAGCGCATATCCCTTCCCAATTCATAATTCATAATTCATAATTCATAACTTTCCCCCATCCCCCAACACCTACTCAGTTCCCATCGCCCTGATCTTGTATTTCATAGCGCCGACTTTATACGGGGATACTGCCAGGCTTCGTGTGCCGGCTTCTATCAAGCGCTCGGCGGAGTCTATTTGCTTACCCATCACCAGAATGGCGGTTTCGGGGTCTCTTCCGTCTATCCATCCGACAACCTTTAATGCCAGGTCTTGGATATCAGGGTCTTTTAGTAGAGGTGATTTGCGCATGTCCACCACGCAACCGTTTACCAGTACACCGCTAATGCAGCTTTCGGAACCTTTGACCATGCAGCCGATTTTGACATGCACTGCATCGGGATCGGCTTTTATTGCGGCGACGACCTCTGGGTATAATTCATCAAAACTCTTTGTAGGGAACGCGACCGTCACCTGACCCGGCGCGGCGTAGTCTGCAGCAGCTTCCATTAGCGCCTTGCATGACGAATCAACCCCGAACACAATCGGTTTACCAGGCGCAGCGCGTATCAGCGCCTTGTAAAATTGGGTCACATCCGCCTCTGAACCGCGAAGGTCCACCAAAAGGCCGTCCGCACCCTCGTCCAGCGCCTGCTCTACCTCGCCCTCGTTAGTGATGTAGGCGTAGACATATACAGTTTCCCCGGCCTGCGTTCTGGCAGGAATATGCTCGGAGGCTATGAAAACTTTGCTGCGCGACTGCCGATCTTCCTCAATGTGTTGATAATGGATGATGATGTGCGGGTCAGGGTCTATATGAACCACGCCCTTGTTGCCGTCGATGATCATCAGACTCCCTTGCCCCACGCCGTCCAGCAGGCCCGGCAGACCGATCACGCACGGGAGGTCAACATCCAGCCCAGGCACGTCCATATCAGTCTGCGCAGCGATGCCGATGGTGTTTATGCCTGGAAGCTTCATAGATATCCCCATCACCACGTTATCACACGCAACAACCACTTCGGGATAGTCATCCCTCGCCAGACCTTTTCTTAGCGCGCGGATGCCTTCTTCGAGTATGGCGGTGTCAACGCCGTTGATGCCGTTGATGGAATCCACTTTTGCCACCACCGCGATTGCCACGCCCTCATGTTTTGCCTTACCCTCAATTGTAGCCATATCTGATCACATTACTCCTGCGAGCTTCGTCTTTATGCGACCGCACCCTTCGACGGAGCTCAGGATGCTGCATAATACTTTGTTCGGGCGCAATCTCTGATGCGCACGTTCTTGTTCGGGCGCAATCTCTGATGCGCCCACTATGGCACTGGGTCAAACCGAAAACCGCGGTCGTTTGTGTAGGGTTTTCGATGATCGTGACTGCCGTTGAGAATTGGTTTTGGTATGCCCTCGGGAAACGCTCGGCATTTGGTTCCTTCGGAATAGAAACGGCACTTCGCGCACTGCTCAGGCACCGCTGCGGTCGATGATCTTTGCCGCTTGCTTGCTGTCTGCGCGAGAACGCCGGATGTGTCTATAATAAATTTTCTGATTTTCATTTTACGGGCCATATCGCCCTCCTGCTGCATATTACGCAATAACATGTTAGCGAAGATTGCAGACATTAGCAAATGAGCTGTGTGAATATAAGAATTCACTCTCGGTGAGTACAATGTGAGCATGCTGAGCTCCGTCGAAGCACGAGGCTCCCGCCGAGCCAATTTCTTTTGCAGGAACTGATGACCGTGCCTCTGCGTATAAATTTATTGACCGGCTTTTTTTTGCCGATACTTAGTAAGAGCTCACTCTTAATGTTTTGTCATTCCGAACTTGATTCAGTACCGTCCCATAATTATTGAAACAGGTCATTATTGCCTATGGTTTACGCTCATAACCCTATGGTTTCCGCTGACCCCATTGTTGGTTTTTGCAGCCAGGTGTCATAAGGAAATGCTA
>JAPLCU010000061.1 GCA_026392045.1 Armatimonadota bacterium | reverse complement strand
AAGGATACTCAGCAACACTATGCCGTTGGAAAAAACCAGCTTATCCCCAAGGCTTGCCAACTGCCTTGGAGCGCATCGGTCTTTCGCCAGGATAGAACTCAGCCTGGGGAAATCCAGGAAAGCTGTATTGGCCGCCAAAATCAGGATCGCCGTAGTCGCCCATTGAATCACATAATAGAAAGTAGCCCTGCCAAAAATATGCTCGGCGATCTGCGATACCAAAGTCTGATCTCTAAGGTGAGCATAGTTCGGCAGGCTCGTTAAACCGTGTTCCATCATAGCCGCGCCCGGCATCGCATGAAATGAGCGTCCTAAAAAGGTTATACCAAGAACTAAAGTGGCTAATATCACAGCCATATACAGCATCGTAGCCGCTGCATTCTTAGACTCCGGCGGCTTGAATGCCGGCACTCCGTCGGCAATAGCCTCAATACCTGTAAGCGCAGAGCATCCGCTGGAAAACGCCCTAAGTATGAGAAATAGCGTAAGGCCATGCGGAAAGGCTGGTCCAGTCGCTTTAAGAGCCTCATCCAAACCGGAAACGATAGGTGTATTCAGCGCTCCCGTGAACCATTTGAAAAGCCCAACTCCGATAAGCACATACAGCGAAATAATAAAAATGTATGTCGGCCCGGCAAATAGCGCTCCTGATTCCCGCAAGCCTCTAAGGTTTGCGAACGCCACAATCGCGATTGCAAGAATACACAGATCAACACGCCAAAGGTCATAGCTCGGATATGCCGCGATAAAAGCATCAATGCCGGCAGCTATGCTAACCGCAACAGTCAACACGTAGTCAGTCAAAATCGAAGCCGCAGCCACTAATCCCGGAAACAGCCCTATATTGTCTTTAGCAACAATATAGCTTCCGCCGCCATGCGGATAAGCGAAGATTGTCTGCCTATACGACACAGCAACGATCCCGACCAGAATCGCAATCATTATACCGATAGGAAGCGATAGATTCCATGCCGCAGTTCCCGCAATGGCCAACGTAATAAGCACTTCCTGCGGGCCGTAAGCTACTGATGAGACGGCATCTGAAGAAAACACAGGCAAAGCAAGAAATTTACTTAGCCGCTCATGCTTTTGACGTGAAGAATGTAACGGCGCTCCAAACAACAATCGCCTAATTAATGCAAACAAGATGGCTCCTTCCAGAGACTCCTTTGTCTAGACAAGAAAGCCCAAAACAATAATTCATACCTAAGAATACCGAAAAAAGCGCTATACATGCAAGCGGACTTATTTCTCAAGATAATATCGGACGTTGGTTATAACAATGTCCTTGCGGAACATGAGCGCAACCTTAAGGAATAACCCAGACTGGTTATGAAGCACTTTGTGCCACCATTTCTTAGGCACGAACTCCGGCAGAACGACCGTCACCGTCCAGCCCGGTCTCTCCTTCTTCACCTCTTCCAGATAATTCATCACAGGCCCAACGACCGATCTGTAAGGTGACTCAAGGATGACCAAAGGAACACCCATTCCGAACCTCTCCCAACGCTCCCTGACCAATGGAGTCTCAGTGTGATCTATCTCTATGTAGAGCGCGCGGCAGTCATGTGAAAGCGTACTGGCATACTTGAGCGCAGGCGTTATGCCTCTATGAATACCAGCCACCAACACGATAGCTGTAGACTTTATTTCTATGGGAGTCTCTAAGTCCTCATCAGCCAACCTCAATTGGTCACCCAATTCTATGTAGTGCTGATGAATCTTATAGAAGATTAAGACAAGGGTTGGAATCAGTATAAGAACAATATACGCGCCTGTCGGAACAGGAATCGACCACAACATAAACTTTGGCCCGGAAGCAAACTTAGTAACCGCAATGACCAGGGCGACAATTCCTGTCACAGTACCACCCAATAAGCTTATCGCAAGCTGTAATTTCCAACCATGTTGCTTAAGTCGCCTCTGTCTTACACCCATACCAAATTGCGATAATGTAAACGATACGAATACACCAACTGCATAGAGCGGGATCAGAAGCGTGGTTTTTCCTTTGAACACTATCAGAAGTAAGGCTGCGGTAATGCTCAAAAAAAGAATACCGTTAGAAAAAACTAACCTGTCACCAATACTTGCAAGTTGCCTCGGAGCATAACGGTCTCGAGCAAGGATTGAGCTAAGCCTTGGAAAATCCTGGAACGCAGTATTAGCTGCAAGTATCAAGATTCCAGCTGTAAAAACCTGAATAAACAGGTAAAACCCATGTCTGCCAAATAAGTGGTCAGCCAACTGCGCAACCAGGGTCTGATCTTTGAGCACCTCATAGTTCGGTATCGATGTCAGTTTATGTTCCTGAAGAAATGCCCCAGGCAATGCGTGATAGATATGTCCCAGAAAAGCTATGCCGAGAACAAGCGTCCCAAGAATGATGGCCATTATCACCAATGTAGCAGCTGCATTCTTAGTTTCCGGAGCCTTAAAAGCCGGTATACCATTGGCTATGGCCTCTATACCTGTGAGAGCCGAACATCCACTTGAGAATGCCCTCAGGACAACAAGCGCGCTCAACGCATCGATCACCGGCAGATGATAGCTGGTCGGGACTATTGTTTTTACCGGCCCACCGAGTAGCACATTCTGCAACCCGAAAATCACGAGACCGAATAAGCCGATGATGAATCCGTAAGTAGGCAAGGCAAAAAGAGCGCCACTCTCGCGAAGTCCACGCATGTTGGCAAACGCCACAAGCAGGACCGCAACAAGGCAATATTCCACCCTATGAGTTCCTATCGCAGGCCATTTAGCGATGAGCGCTTCAATGCCTGCCGCGATACTAACGGCAACTGTCAACACGTAATCGGTCAAAAGTGAACCGGCGGCCACAAGACCAGGCAATGCACCTAAGTTCTCCTTGGCCACGGTATAGCTGCCGCCGCCGTGGGGATAGGCGAAGATCGTCTGACGATATGATATAGACACAATAGCAATCAAAGCTACGATCGCTATGCCGATCGGTAAAGATAAGGTCCACACCACTCCGCCGACCACCGCAAGAGCAATCAAAACTTCTTCAGGCCCGTATGCAACCGAAGAAACAGCATCAGATGAAAACACAGGCAGCGCCAGAAACTTAGGCAAGCGCTCATGCTGCTGACGTGAACTGGGCAATGGCGCTCCAAACAACAATCGCCTCAATAAGGCAAACAATTTTATATCCCCCTGCAAGTTAAAAAGAAGCACCAGGATAAATGATTCCTGGTGAGAACCTACATAGTTTAGCACTACAGATGAAAATTGTCACGTTAGATTGTTTCGCGTAACCTCTTCACAAATGGTGTTTACGACTTGAGGATGCTGGTTTATTCTCAGTACCGTCCCATAATTATTGAAACAGGTCATTATTGTCTATGGTTTCCGCTGATCCCATTGTTGGTTTTTGCAGCCAGGTGTCATAAGGAAATGCTAGATTTGAAAGCTTATCATGCTGCTCATCCTTCGAGAGCCTCAGGATGGC
>JAPLCU010000158.1 GCA_026392045.1 Armatimonadota bacterium | reverse complement strand
AGGGGCTGAATACGGAAATGGGACGGCTACTGCCGTCCCACCAAACTTCCGTTTCAGCAACAAAAGCGATAAACCCAATAAAGCCAAAGGGGACAAAATCCCTTTGCAGTTAAGGGGACATTTTCCCTTTGCTTAAACAGGGGTAAGTTGCAGCTTAAGAGAAGATCGTCAAAAACTTTGAGATCGTCGGGGAAATCTGTTCCCCGACGCACGTCCCATGATCGTCGGGGAAATCCGTTCCCCGACGCGCGTTTCGCGGATATCTGATCCGCAACTCACCTGCCAAAACCTTTACCGACGGAATAGATTTCCGCAAAACCGCCGCCCTGGAACAGATTTCCAGGGCGATCAGTCACTCCCTTCCCCAATTCATAATTCATAACTCAAAACTCATAACTCTCCCTTCCCCCCTTGCCATATCGCTCGATTTTTACTATAGTTATACACAATGAAAGCCCGAATATTTACCCTTATAGCGCTCATCTGCCTGGCGATGCCGACATTCGGATGGGCAAAACCTCAGGAGACCATCGTTTTCTGGTATGGCGCGACGCACGACGAAAAGGCCGCCTACGAAAAAATGGTGGCCGATTTTGAGCGCGCCAACCCGGATATCAAGGTCAACGCGATGCTCGTGCCGCAGAGCTATATCGAGAGGAAACTGATCCTTTCGGTGGCTGGCGGAGTGCCGCCGGATGTTGTCCGGTTCTACGCGCATTTGGGCGGCGAACTGATGTCGCGCGGGGGTCTTGAGCCGCTCGACGACCTCATCGCGCAAGACCACTACAATCTTAAAGATTTTTTCAAGGTCGGCCTGGACCAAAACAGGTATCAGGGCAAGCTCTACGGAATCCCGTGGATTCTCAGCCCTAACGCGCTTTTTTACAATAAAAAGGCTTTCCGTGACGCTGGTCTCGACCCCAACAAGCCGCCTAAGAACTGGGCTGAGCTCAAATCCTACGCGATGAAGCTCACCAGGAAAGACGCCAAAGGCAATCTTGAGCGCATCGGCTTTGCAGATTTTCTATACAACCCAAACAATTTCACGCTCTACATGTGGCAACTCGGAGGCGAACTGATCTCCGCTGACGGTCACAGGCCAACTTTCAACGGCCCTCAGGGAATCGCTGCGCTCACGTGGATGAAGAATTTTCTTATAGAAGAAGCCGGCAGCGTGGAAAACCTGCTCAAGTTCAGCGCGAACTTCAAGGGCGCGGTTCAGGACCCTTTTGGGCAAGGCGTGGTTGCGATGCGAATAGACACGCCATTCCGCATTCCAGACCTTAAAAAGAACTTCCCAAACCTTGACTACGGCATCACGCAAGTCCCTTACGCAAAGCAGGCGGCAATCGAGGTCGTGGGCAACTCGTTGGTTATCCCAAAGGGCAGCGCCCACCGAGAGGCCGCATGGAAGTTCATCAAGTTCGCCTCAAGTAATGCTCAAATAAGCAGCATCTGCGGGGTTGCTGGCCGCGTTCCCGCCCGAATCTCTGCGGCAAAATCCCCGAGGTTCTACGGCAATCCTCAGATGAGGTCCTTCGTTGATCTCATCCCCACCGGCAAGAGCATACCCATCGTGCCGGGTTGGAAAGAGGTTGCCGACAACCTCTCGCGCAGCATTCCGCTCGCGCTAAAAGGCAAAATGAGCCCGCAAGACGCATTAAACACGTCTGCCAGGGAATCCGAGAAAATCCTTTCCCGCGCCACCGAAGATATGTCCGCATTCCCCGAAGTGCCATGGACAACGCTGGGCATACTCGGCGGCGCGCTGTTGCTCGGCATCTGCGCTTGGATGGTAATCTACGTGCGCAGAAACACAGCCCACAGCAAAATGGAGCGCCAGGAAGCGGGTCAATTTTTCCTTTTCGCTGCGCCTTGGATAATCGGATTCATAGTATTCACTTTCGGAGCCTCTCTCGCTTCGCTAATAATAAGCTTCAGCAAGTGGGACGCATTGAACCCCGCGCACTACGTCGGGCTCAGAAACTACTCAGACCTGTTCCTCAACGACCCCAGGTTCTACAAAGCGCTGTGGGTAACTTTTTATTACGCGATTTTCAGCATCCCTTTGGCGATTATCGGCGGCCTGGGAGTATCAATTCTTCTTAATCAAAAAATCTTCGGAATCAGGATTTTCCGCACCGTATATTACCTGCCGGTGGTGATTTCGGGCGTGGCAACATCCGTGCTCTGGCAGTGGGTATTCAACCCCAACGGCGGCCTGCTCAACAAGTTTCTGATGATGAACGTCATCCCCACCTTCGCGCACGGCATCCTGGTTTGGCAGCCTTTATGGGCGTCTCCGCCCGGCTGGATACTGGACCCCGCTTGGACGGTGCCGGCGTTCATCATAATGGGTTTCTGGGGCGTGGGCGGCGCAATGATCGTATATCTGGCAGCGCTGCAGGGAGTCCCCGAGGAGCTCTATGAGGCCGCGCGGCTCGATGGCGCGAGCCCTTGGAAAGTATTCAGGCATGTGACGCTTCCCATGCTCAGCCCGGCCATATTCTACCAGCTCATTGTCGGCACCATGTATGCGCTGCAGATGTTCACGCAAGTATATATTATGACCGGAGGCACTGGCGGACAAGAGGATTCGGCGCTGTTTTACGCGTTATATCTCTTCAAAAACGCTTTCGAGTTTATGAAAATCGGCTATGCATCCGCAATGGCATGGATTCTATTTATCGTGGTTCTAATTATCACACTCATCCATTTCAAAGGCGCGAGCAGATGGGTGTATTACGAGGGGTCTAAAGAATGAAAACGCTCAAGACAGCTTTGACATATTTGATTATATTAGGAGTCGGGGCGCTGTTTGTGATTCCCCTGATGTGGATGCTCACGGTCTCCCTGAGCGACCCTGCAAAGGTCGCAGAGCCGGGGCTTCACTTAATCCCGACACAGCTCAAGTGGGATAACTACTCCAACGCGCTCACACTGATGCCTTTTGCGAAATATGCCTGGAACACTATCAAGGTGACGATTCTCTGCGTAATCGGAGGCTTGCTCTCATGCTCGATGGTCGCCTACGCCTTCGCGCGGCTCAAAGCCCCAGGCAAAAACGCGCTCTTTATCCTGATGCTGAGCACGATCATGCTCCCCGGCCTTGTCACAATGATCCCGATGTTTATTATCTTCAAGACGCTAGGCTGGTATGACACTCTGCTGCCGCTGATCGTGCCCGCATGGTTCGGCAACGCGTTTTATATCTTCTTAATGAGGCAATTTTTCCTGACAATCCCCGTAGGCCTCGAAGAAGCCGCCAAAATCGACGGCTGCGGCCCATTTCGCATATTCTGGCAGATAATGCTGCCTCTTTCAAAACCCGTGCTGGTAACTGTGGCGGTGTTCTCATTCGTTGCGCACTGGAACGACTTCCTGAACCCGCTGATCTATCTAAATTCAGTAGATAATCGCACGTTAGCCCTGGGCCTCGCGACCTTCACAGACGTCTACGGCGTAGATATAGTATCGCTAATGGCCGCCTCAACAGCCGTCCTGCTGCCAGTGCTGGTTATCTTCTTCCTGGCGCAGAGGTACTTCGTGCAAGGGGTTGTTATGACTGGGATTAAGGGATAGAATCTTGGTGTATCGGGATTTGAGTGGAGCGTCAGCGGAACGGAAATCCCGATACAAAACTGCGTGCCGGTTTCGGGATTTCCGGGTTGGGTTGAGCGCTTGGAGTATAGTTTGATAGACTGTGCTCCAACCCTCAAATACCGAAAAACCTGCAATTAAGGGATAGAACCTTGGTGTATCGGGATTTGAGTGGAGCGTCAGCGCAACGGAAATCCCGATACAAAACTGCGTGCCGGTTTCGGAATTTCCGGGTTGGGTTGAGCGCTTGGATTATAGTTTGATAGACTGTGCTCCAACCCTCAAATACCGCAAAAAAATATATAATAGAGTAGGATAACATGGGAAAAAGCAAACGAATTGAAAAAGTGAAAAATCTGCAAATCAATCAATTTGACGAATGGATTATGGCTAAACGGCAAATTAACATCTCTATCGACGAATTGGGCAAAAACATCTTGCCTGATCTTCTAATCTGTGTCTCCGAGGGGTCCGGCGATGTGATCGGAACAACGGTTCTTGCGCCAAACCCGCCTGAAACGCAGGTAATCGACTGGGCTCTAAAATGCATGACCTCCCCAATGACAGGAAGACCGTGTCGTCCTTTCAGAATCACCCTTACAGAAGAAACAATTGATTTTCTCGACGCTCCACTGGCGCAGTTCGGCATTCAAGTCGTTATAGATCCCAATCCAGACCCCATTATTGATGGGCTGGTAGACTTGATGGAAAACGAAAGTGGGTCTCTTGAGGAGTTCCCGCCATATTTGGATGAGCCGAGCATGGATGCAAAGACGGTCGCAGATTTCTTCAGCGTTGCCGCCGAGTTTTACAAGGCTAAACCATGGAAGCTCTTTGAGTATGAGATACCAATCAAGTTGGATTTTGGTGGACCTGACAAAAAATGCTACTGGGCCGTGGTCATGGGAGTATTGGGGCAGGATTTCGGAGTTAGCATATATCGTTCAGCCGAGGAGCTTGAGGATTTACTAGACTCAGATGGCCGGGAAGACACTATGGTGGTTGCTCAAAGAATCTATTCCATGGGTTTCAGCTTTGATGACTATTCCAGTATTGGCTCAGAGGTAAAAGCCGAATTCCTCAGGCACGAATGGGGCATAGCCGATAAGCGCGCATATCCAACCACACTGGTCACAGACCCAAACTACAAAAGGATTATTCGACAGCCAAACAAGCAGGAGCTTGCAGACTTGACAATAGCAATGGCAGCAATCATCGAGTTCCTGAATGCCCACAAAAAGGGAGTCAAAGAGCAAGCTAGAGTAATTGCTGATGTCGTTTCAGTCGAGATTGCCAATAAGACCATCCATGTTGGCCTTACTCTCCCGGCGCCTGAGTTCATGAACGATTACGAGGATGACGACGACTACGAAGAATCCGAAAGGAGGCTCACACTGGCATTTGGAATGGTTCGTCTGGCTGCCGAGTCAAAGAGTAAGGGCAAGCGTGTGAAGTTGGCAAAGCAAGCTCTCGAATTGAGTCGAGACTGCGTCAGCGCGTATCTATTGCTTGCTGAAGAAACAAACAACATAAAAGAAGAAACCGAATACCTCACACAGGCTGTGGCAGCAGGTGAGCGAATAATCGGCATTGATAACTTCAAGAAATTCAACGGTCAATTCTGGGATATTCCTGAAACAAGACCCTACATGCTAGCTAGACATTATCTTGCAAACTTTAAGGCCACCCAGGGTCAGACTGAAGAAGCAATTAAAGACTATCAAGACATGCTAAAACTCAACAAAAATGACAACCGATGCGTGCATTTTGTTTTAGCAAATTATCTGGTTCTTGAAAACAGAGATGATGAACTCAAAAAGCTATTAGACAACTACAAGGAGGCAGCAGCTTTTTGGTTATATACAAAAGCTCTGCATAGCTTCAGGACATCCGGTGACACAAAGAAAACAGCCAAAGACTTGGACGCCGCCCTAAAATCGAACCCGCACGTAGTTGACTATCTGCTAGGACGAAAATCCGCACCGCCAGATACCGACAAGAGGGAGTTTTTGGGAACCGAAGCCGAGGCAATGGTATACACTATGATGTTCCTTGAGGCGTGGAAATCCAGCAAGGGCGCTATGCAATGGTTAGAAAAAGCCAGCGCGATATAGCCTTAGGGCAACGCTCACAATCTTCTTCCTTGCGCAAAGATACTTCGGTGTTTCGGGATTTCCATTCTGCCTGCGGCTCCATTCAAATCCATAGAGGTAGGTGTGAGTCACGGCTCACACCCCCTCCCCGAACCGTACGTGCGGTTTTCCCGCATACGGCTCTCCACGTAACTCTCGCCGCGAGGCATGCACAGGCAGTTGCGCCCAGCAAAACGCCAGGATGTCTGCAGCTTGGCCTATTGGCACAGTCCTTGTCCCCAAGTGGAGATTGTCACCAGTACAAGCTGGATCACCCGTAGTCAGAGCATGCACTCAAGCGGATCTTCACATTTCAACAAGCACACATTACGCTGAGGCACCTTCGCTCCACGGGCATTACCCCGCTTCATCACTACTATGAGCCCCTCTGACTCCCCGAAAGCTTTCGGGGTCTCCCAAGTTCCCATCTCACCCTTATGCACGTGTCGCCCCCTTGCACCCCGGACAGCCCATTGTATGCATACGCTTATTTCTACTACAATGGTTACAGGCTTCACCACTTTCGGAAGGCTAGCCGTCTGCCAATAGTTTAACGAGGCCGAATCGGGTTCGCTTAACGCTGCGACCCGCGCAATCGCTGTGCAGTCGCTTCAAACCAGCCATTACTGACTAGCCTGGACTGGCAGCTAACTGTCGAATAAGCAATTACAGTCCGGCCACTTTCAGGCCGGTGAGTGACTCAAGCTTAGCTTGGCGTACCAAATACCGCAAATATAGGCGGCGGCTTGTGAGCCGCCGCCCTATAGATTCTAGGCAATGAATGCTCTAGAACTCGAAGTAGATAGGCGTCTGAGGCAGGCTTGGGTCTTTTGCGACTTCAACAACCGCCTGCGCGACCTTTTCACAAACAGTCTTGTTCAGCGCACTTGGGATGATATATTCAACGCTGAGCTCCTCTGGTTTCACCGCTGAGGCGATAGCCCTTGCAGCAGCGGAGAGCATCTCGCGGGTGATCTTATTTGCTCTTGCTTCAAAAACACCTCTGAAGAGCCCCGGGAAGCAAAGCACGTTGTTAATCTGGTTTGGATAATCGGATCTTCCGGTGGCAACCACCGAAGCATAGTCCATAATCGCCTCCGGCGGGACCTCCGGGATGGGGTTCGCAAGAGAAAACACGATCGGGCCGGGGTTCATTGTGCGGATGTCGTCTCCTGTGAGCAGATTCGGGGCGGAGAGGCCAAGGAAAAGGTCGGATCCCTTAAGCACTTCCTGCAAGGTACCCTTTAGATTTTCTTTGTTTGTCTGCTCGGCCAGCCATGCGTGGGAAGCTATCAAGCCCTCGCAGCCTCTGTAGATCGCGCCCTGTTTGTCGCATACGATAATATCGCCGATTCCAAGGTCCTTCAGCGCACGTGTGCACGCAACGCCTGCCGCGCCGGCTCCGCATATAACGGCTTTGATATCAGCAGGATTCTTGCCGGTGACTTTGACAGCGTTTATAAACGCGGCGCCCACTACAACAGCGGCTCCATGTTGGTCATCGTGGAAGATAGGTATGTCTGTTGTCTGAGAGACCCTTCGCTCGACCTCAAAACAGACCGGGGCGGCAATGTCTTCAAGGTTGATGCCGCCGAATGTAGCCGAGACGGCTCTTGTGGTTTCGATAAGGACCTCAATATCAGTTGTGTCTATGCAAACTGGAAAAGCATTTACTCCGCCGAATATCTTGAAGAGGCAAGCCTTACCTTCCATCACAGGCAGAGAAGCGACTGCCCCGATGTTACCCAAGCCGAGAACAGCGGTGCCATTTGTCACGATGCCGACAGTGTTATTCCGGATGGTGTAGTCAAGAGAGAGGCTGGGGTCTTTTTGGATGGCGGTGCAAACCCTCGCAACGCCCGGCGTGTAGGCCATTGAAAGGTCGGCGTAGTTGTTGATCTCACACCTGGATACAACATCAAGCTTGCCGCCTTCGTGGAGCTTGAAAGTGCAGTCATAGGAATCAATGACCTCTACGCCAGCCACAGCCTTAACGGCTTGCACTATGCTCTTTGCATGATCGTCGCCAGTTGTGTCAACCACAATGCTGCGAGTTATATGCATGCTATCCGACTTAACCACGTCAATGATGCCGATGCTGCCGCCGACATTTGCAATAGCGGTGGTCAGCTCAGACAGCTTACCGATCTCGTTATTGTAATGCACCACCACGGCGATGCTATTACCTGGGCTTGGAGACAGTTTCATAATTACTCCTCTGTGATGCGCCTAAGCACAAATGTGATTCTACTACTTATTGTCTTTTTGTTCAAGATAATTCAGCTTGAGTAAGAGTTCACTCTTGATGATTACAATGTGAGCATGCTGAGCTCCGTCGAAGGGTTGCGCGATCATTCTTGCCTTCCCAACACCCAACACCCAACACCCATCACCCATCTCTATGCCAACGGGACTGTTCTTTAAGGCTCGACAGCGGCGGCTGGGAGCGCACGAGTTCTTCAAATCTCAGGTCCATACCGATGATTCCTGTTATAGCGCCTGAGCTATCCAGAATAGGAGCCGAGACCGTTATGCAAAGCACATCGGTTATACGCGACTTGTAGAAGTCGGTGATATAGACTTGCCCGTGAGATTCTATTGCGCCTTTGAACCAGTCGCGGTCGGAAAAGTCCTCGTGCAGCCCGAATTTGCCATACTTTTCCCAATACTCCGGCTGGGTGATATTCTCGGTGATCTTCTTTCCCGCAATATCGGTGACGTATATGAACTGGATGAACTGATGCTTTTCTACTTCGTGCGTTAGCGCCGGCTCAATCTGTTTGTGGTCCATCGATCGAATGCGTTTGTTTGCAGCAAGCTTCTCCACAATCTTCTCAGAAAGATCGAGGGCATGCTCACGCAGCCTGTCGAAGTCGCTCTTGAAATGCTCAGGCAGATGCATTTGAGCCGCTACCAGCATCTCATCATCGGATATTGAGGTTACCCTGCCGGCAGAGTATTGGTCTCTAACCCAGTCACCGATTACGCCAAGGCCCGGATGCCTCTTGTCTAATGCCACCTCAGGCCTCAGACCCAGATAGTTGTTGATCCAGTGCGCGATTCCGGCGATGCCGCTCTTGTCCGTCACGCTGATACGCGACGGTTTGTTGAGAATCTTTTCGGTATCAAAGATGCTGTAGATCTCCTCGTTCTTGAGCATGCCATCCGCATGAATCCCCGCACTGGTGACGTTGAAACCAGCCCCAACAAATGGGTAACTTGCGGGGATATTGATTCCTATCTCTGTTCGGAGATAGTCTGCGATCTCGGTGATTACCCGAGTATCTACACCATTTGTCTCACCTCGCAGCCCGATGTAGTCCATGATTACCCCTTCAAGAGGTGGATTGCCCGTTCTCTCGCCAAACCCGAGGATGGTGCAGTTGGCTGCCCCACATCCATAAAGCCACGCGGTAGTCGAGTTGATGAGCGCCCTGTGGAAGTCATTGTGTCCGTGCCATTCCAGCCACTCGCCAGGCACCCCGCATTCATGTATCATAGCATGAATCATCTTGGGTATACTTCTGGGCAGAGCGGCTTCGGGATACGGCAGGCCGTAGCCCAGGGTGTCGCAAAGTCTGATTTTAACTACTTTTCCAGATTCTTTGGCGATCCCCATCAGCTTTTGAACAAATGGGATAATGAACCCATAAAAATCAGCGCGCGTGATATCTTCCAAGTGGCATCGGACGCCATCAAGGCCAGATTCGAGCGCGGTAGTTACAAGATCAAGATATTGGGCCATCATCTCAGCCCTGGTCTTCTTGAATTTTAAGAATATATGGTAGTCTGAAGCAGATGTCAGGATACCGGTTTCTTTCAGCCCCATCTCATTCACAAGCTTGAAATCTTCTTTGCTCGCCCTTATCCATCCGGTGACTTGTGGATATTGATGCCCCAGTTCGAGGCACTTGGTAACGGCTTCTTTGTCCTTGTCGCTATAAAGGAAGAACTCCGAAGCGCGGATTACTCCGTTGGGACCTCCCAGCCTGCTGAGCATGTCGTAAATATGTACTACCTGTTCGACCGTATATGGAGGTCTGGCTTGCTGTCCGTCGCGAAAAGTTGTATCAGTGATAAAGAAATCGGCAGGATTTATAGGCACACTTTGACCGTCAAAGACCATCTTCGGAACTTCCGAGTAAGGGAATGTGTCTCGAAGCAGGTTTGGCTCGAGGAGATCCTGCAATTCGCGAACTTCAAGCGCTTGAAGAAGACCCAGTCTAGAATCCTTGGATATCATCACTAACCTCCAGATGGCTTTGTAGTCCTGCGAAGTATGTTAGGAAGCCTAATATACATATTAGCATGCCTCATTTGGCCATGATCTGTCAAGGGTTGGAGCAAAAAAACATTGTGCATCTTGGCGCGATCTATTGACAAGAAAGATGAAACAAGGGATAATTCTAATAGGTAATGTGCTTGGTAGCCCCGCCTTTATAAGAGATAGCTCTTATATGTTGATTGAGCCATTATTATGAATGGAGCTTCATTTACGATGTCTATTGAGACCAATTCCACCGAGCGCCTCAACGATGTGGAAAGCAAGAAACCAGAAGGTCAGAAGCCGCATGCCCGTGTGCCAAAAAAATTCCAGGTCAATATCTATGATGCCTGGTGCAAAAAATGCGGTATATGCGTTGAGTTTTGCCCCAAGGGTGTATTGACTTCTGACGAACTTGGAACTCCCCATCCAACCAACCAAGACAAATGCATCGGATGCACTCAATGCGTGCTCCATTGCCCCGACTTTGCAATTACCGTGTCTTTATTGGAAGATGCGAAGGAACTTGATAAATGAGCATAAAGACTGGTGTCCCCTTGTTGTTGTCCGGCAATGAAGCCGTTGCTTATGGCGCTTTGGCGGCAGGAGCCAAATTCTACGGTGGTTACCCAATAACCCCCTCGACCGAGATCGCAGAAGTTATGGCGGCCGAGCTGCCCAGAATTGGCGGCAAATTCATCCAGATGGAAGATGAAATAGCCAGCCTGGGCGCGGTAATTGGAGCCTCGATCGCGGGTTTGAAGTCATTCACGGCGACAAGCGGCCCTGGGTTTTCATTAATGCAGGAACACATCGGATTCGCTGCGATGGCTGAGGTGCCGTGCGTGATAGTTGATGTGATGCGAGGAGGTCCCAGCACGGGACTCCCGACTAAGACCTCTCAGAGCGACGTTATGCAGGCCAAATATGGCTCTCACGGTGATTACCCATCGATTGCTATTGCCCCCAGCTCTGTAATGGAGTGTTTTACACTCACTGTAAAGGCATTCAATCTATCCGAAAAATATCGGATACCGGTGATAATACTCTCGGACGAGATTGTGGGTCATATGCGTGAGAAAGTGATACTGCCAGGACCTGACGAGATCGAGGTGATCGACCGCATGCAGCCTGAGGTGCCGCCGGAATGGTATCAGCACTATGCGGACACCATCACCGGAGTCTCGCCAATGGCCAACTTCGGCGAGGGTTATAGATTTCACATAACGGGCCTTACCCATGATGTCAGTGGTTTTCCTACCGAACGCAGCGATGAAACTACCGCGCTTCTTGAGAAGTTTAGAAACAAAGAAAACCATAACACCCACGACCTCTTGATGGTTGACGAATTCTGTATGGAAGATGCCGATTTTTGTATCGTTGCCTATGGATCGGTGGGACGTTCTGCCAGGCAGGCAGTGAAGATGCTGAGGCAGGAGGGCGTGAAAGCCGGGATGATAAGACCGCAGATTCTGTGGCCATTTCCAAAGTTTCCGGTTGAGAACATGCTGGAACGAGTCAGCCATGTCCTGGTGCCGGAGATGAACGTTGGACAGCTCCGCAAGGAGGTCGAACGTCTCGCTTGTATGCCTCGAGGAATGATTCAGGGGTTGAATGTCCTTGATCCGTCATTTATCACTGCTGAGCAGATTCACGACAAAGCAATGGAAATGATTTCCAAACAAAAGTAGACAGGAGATTGGATTGGTGCCAAATCAACAGCTTCTTTCAAAGAGTCCCGCCGTGCACAATTGGCTCAGAGTCAAAAAGAAGTTCCCGCACTTGTGGTGCCCTGGCTGTGGAGACGGTATAGTTCTTAGCAGCGCTATACTGGCGCTCGATAGCCTTGAATATGACAAAAACGACGTCGTCATGGTTTCGGGTATCGGGTGTGCCGGACGGATCCCTGTTTATGTGGATTGCAATACTCTGCACACCACTCATGGGCGAGCTCTTACATTTGCTACAGGCATAAAACTGGCGAAACCACACCTTAAAGTGATGGTGTTCATGGGTGATGGCGATGCGCTCGCGATCGGCGGCAATCATTACATCCACGCCGCGCGACGCAACATAGACCTGACTGTGGTTGTGGTCAACAACAATATATACGGCATGACAGGCGGGCAGGTCTCGCCGACCACACCGCTCAGTATGAAAGCGACAACTGCGATCTACGGATGCATAGAGCAGCCATTCGATCCCTGCGAACTCGCCAGGAGCGCTGGAGCCACTTTTGTAGCCAGATCCACGGTTTATCATGTAAGACACACCGAGGATATGATCCGCAAGGGATTGGAACATAAGGGATTTTCGCTGATCGAGATCATTTCCAACTGCCATACATCCTATGGCCGGATGAATAAGCTTGGCGATCATATCACTATGATCAAGCACATGCGGGATAATTCGGTTATGATTGGCCCTCAACTTGATCAGGAAAAAGCGCAGGCCGAGGGGAAGTATATCCTGGGTGTATTGCATCAGGATACCAGTCGCCCGGAACTTTGCGAACTCTATGAAGAAATCAACAAACGAGGAGGAACGCAATAGCAATGGTGCAAGCTGTTCCTGATATGACTATTGCCCCGAAGGTAGCTATTCGGTTGAGTGGTACAGGCGGGCAGGGTCTGCTGCTGGCTGGCCGAATACTTGCTGAAGCGGCAGCTATATATGATGGTTTGAATGCGGTGCAAAGTAATTCATACGGTCCGGAAGCGCGGGGTGGCGCGAGCCGCTCTGAGGTAGTGATAAGTCCGGGCGAGGTGGATGATCTGCGATGCAAGAGGTTTGATGTCCTCCTTTGCCTCAGCCAGAAGGCGTGCGATGCCTACTATAGTTCGCTTGTGGAGGGTGGCGTGCTGATCGTTGACTCGACCAATGTGACGGTGGTTCCTACAAGCCGCGCTTTAGAGCTGCCGATGACCAGGATGGCAATTGAGGAGTGCGGCAACAGGGTTGTCACCAATTTGATTGCGGTTGGCGCGATCTGCGGCTATACGCGTATGGTTACGCTGGAGGCGTTGGTGGCGGCTGTGGAATCGTCATTGCGCGCTGATTTGGTGCCAATGAATGTGAAAGCTATCAAGTTGGGCTATGCTGCGGCTGAGAAGTTTGTCCAGGATATGTCAGAGAAGAAGCGCGGTCAGGTGAGAGACTATAGCTTCAAGGGCACCCAGGCCACGCCTTAGAAATAATTCCGAGATACCAACTCGCCATCCTGAGGCTCTCGAAGGATGAGCAGCATGATAACCTTTCAAATCTAATACTACATTAAAAAAGTTTGTAACAGGAGAATGACATGGGGCAACTTTTGTGCGCGCTCATCAAATCGTCTATAGGAAGAAAGTTCTTAATGGCGATAACAGGGCTGGGAGCCATCGGTTTTCTGACTGTGCATCTCGGTGGAAATCTGTTTGTGTATGCTGGGAAAGATGCATTCAACACGTATGCTCATCACCTGCATGCAATTCCATTTTTGTTTGTCTTCGAAGCAGGCCTCTTTGCTATGTTTGCCACACACTTGCTGTTTGCCGGTATACTTACTATACACAACTGGCAGAGTCGACGCATTCCTTACAGCACTAGAAAGACCGCTGGTGGAAGCAACCTTGCTTCGTCGACGATGATATACAGCGGATTGGCCGTGCTTGCCTTTATAATTATTCATTTGATGACAGTCAAGACCGGTCACGCTGGCATGGGAGCGTATGAAAGAGTCGTATACGTTCTGAGTCATCCCAATGGAGTGATAACTTACGTGCTGGGAGTGTTGGCGCTGGGTCTGCACCTTTTCCATGGCGCAAGTTCCACGTTCCAGAGCATTGGGATAAACCACCCAAAATACGCCAATGTGGTAACGTGCCTTGGTCGGATTGCAGCGGTGATTATGGCGGTCGCTTTCTCCTCTATTCCACTTTATGTCTGGATTGTCTTGAGCAAAGGATAGGTTTGTTGATGGAGCTTAATGCAAGAATACCGAATGGCCCGCTGGAGCAGAAGTGGGATAATTACAAGAATGATTTGAAGCTGGTCAGCCCGGCAAACAAGCGGAATTACAACATCATCTGCGTGGGTACCGGCTTGGCGGGAGCCTCTGCTTCGGCGTCTCTGGCCGAGCTTGGCTACAATGTGATGACATTCTGCGTGCAGGACAGTCCTCGGCGCGCACATAGTATTGCCGCGCAGGGAGGGATAAACGCAGCCAAGAACTATGCCAACGACGGCGACAGCGTGTATCGTCTGTTTTATGATACGATCAAAGGCGGGGACTATCGTTCGCGAGAGGCTAATGTCTATCGTCTTGCTCAGCTGAGCGGCAATATTATCGACCAGTGCGTCGCCCAGGGCGTACCATTCGCCCGCGATTACGGCGGAATGATGACTATGCGGTCGTTTGGCGGAGCTCAGGTCTCACGCACACTCTATGCTCGCGGACAGACCGGTCAGCAGCTTCTTCTGGGCGCATATAGCGCTATGATGAGGCAGGTTCACGCTGGGGCAGTTAAGATATTCCCTCGGCGAGAGATGGTGGAACTTGTTGTAATCGATGGTCGAGCAAGAGGCATAGTGGTCCGAAATCTGATTACGGGCAGTCTTGAAAGCTACGTTGCTTTATCTGTCCACCAATGCTGCCAGTTGCAGTGTTTCTGCGATATGGAGCGCTCACAAAAAGGGCGCGCTGTTGGCGAACCCATGCTACACGCAGATTCATCCGACATGCATACCTGTTTCAGGGAGCCACCAGAGCAAATTGACCCTTATGAGCGAAAGTTTGCGCAACGATGGACGGGTGTGGATTCCCAGAAACAAGGGCGATAAACGCGAACCTTCCCAGATACCTGAGGCGGAGCGGCTTTATTACCTCGAAGAGAAGTATCCGTCGTTTGGGAATTTGGTGCCGAGGGACGTGGCTTCACGCAACGCCAAGGCGCAGTGTGATGCCGGCCGAGGGGTTGGCAAGACCGGTCTTGCTGTATATCTCGATCTGCGCGATTCCATTGCGCGTGATGGTGAAGATGAGATTCGCGAAAGATACGGAAACCTTTGCGAAATGTATGAGCGGATCACCGGCGAGGACCCTTATAAGAACCCGATGCGCATTTATCCTGCGCCGCATTATACCATGGGTGGGCTATGGGTTGATTACGACCTGATGAGCACGATCCCGGGGTTGTTTGTTCTTGGAGAAGCCAATTTCTCAGACCATGGCGCTAATCGGCTTGGGGCAAGCGCTCTGATGCAGGGGTTGGCAGATGGGTATTTTATCATTCCATATACCATAGGTAATTTCCTTTGCAATTCCAGTTCGGATGCAGTTGGAACAACACACGCTGCATTCGCGGATGCCCAGCAGGGCGCTCAAGGCAAGTATGATAAGATTCTGGCGATCAAAGGAAAACGCACTGTTACGGACATTCACCGAGAGCTTGGCCTGCTGATGTGGAACATGTGCGGGATGAGCCGCGACGATGCCGGGCTGCGCGAATCGCTCAAGAGGGTTTCAGAGATTCGGGAAGATTTTTGGCATGATGTCACTGTGCCTGGTACCCCTGGCGAGCTGAACCAGAATTTGGAACATGCAGGTCGAGTAGCTGATTACCTTGAGTTTGCTGAGTTGCTTTTGTTTGATGCCCTTCACCGTAAGGAATCGTGCGGCGGTCATTTCAGGCTTGAAAGTCAAACAGAAGAGGGTGAGGCTCTTCGGGATGATGAGAATTACCGTTATGTTGCGGCTTGGGAGTTCAAGGGTGTTGGTAATGACCCTGTATTGCATAAAGAATTGCTTGATTTCGAGACCATCAAGCTTGCACAGAGGAGCTATAAGTGATGAACCTGACACTTAAGGTGTGGCGGCAGAAGAGCAATAAGGCCAAGGGCTGGTTCCAGGTCTACCAGGCGAAGGATGTTTCAGAAGACATGTCGTTTCTGGAAATGCTGGATGTTATTAACGAAGGCTTAGCGCTGGAAGACAGTGATCCGATTGCTTACGACAGCGATTGCCGAGAGGGCATTTGCGGCACTTGCTGTATTATGATTAACGGCCGAGCTCATGGTAGTAAACATGGCACTACTGTCTGTCAACTTCACATGCGTGAGTTCAGAGATGGAGATGTGCTGATAATAGAACCATTCCGGTCAAGCGCTTTCCCGGTGGTGAAAGACCTCGTTTTGGATAGGTCTGCATTCGATGAGATCATACAGAGCGGCGGGTATGTTTCCATAGATACTGGCGGCGCGCCGGAAGCAAATACGCTGCAGATTCCTAAGGAAGATTCAGACATGGCGATGGATGCTGCCGCTTGCATTGGTTGCGGAGCTTGTGTAGCCAGTTGCAAAAATGCTTCGGCGATGCTTTTTGTATCGGCTAAGCTTGCGCACCTGTCGCTGCTTCCGCAAGGACAGGCTGAGTGGCGAAAGCGTGTATTGAGCATGGTTAGAGCTATGGACAAAGCTGGCTTCGGATACTGCACCAACGAGGGCGAATGCGAGCTTGAATGTCCTAAGGAGATCAAGATCAGCAACATCGCAAGAATGAACCGTCAGTTTCTGCTGGCGCTTATTAAAGAACAGTAGCATCCCGTCTGTCATCCTGAGGCTCACGAAGGATCAGGGAAAGGGAAATATGAAGATTCACGAATATCAAGCAAAACAACTTTTTGATAAGTTCGGAATTCCCACGACATCCGGCTCAGTAGCGCTCACGCCTGAGGAAGCTGTTTGCATGGCGCAAGCCATGGGGCTCCCGGTTGTGCTCAAGGCTCAGGTTTTAACTGGAGGCAGGGGAAAGGCGGGCGGCGTTCGGATTGCCCGATCTTTGGACGAGGTAAGGGAATTTGCCGGCGCAATTCTTGCGCTAACTATAAAAGACTTTGCTGTTCGGAAACTGCTGATCACCCCGGCGATAAATATCTGCTCAGAGTCGTATTTGGGTTTGCTCATAGACCGCGGCGTTTCTAAGATAACGTTTATCGGATGCGCGGAAGGCGGGGTTGAAATTGAGGAGACTGCCAAAACTTCTCCAGAAAAAATCCTGAGATTAGAACTGACGGTGAAGCAGGCGAGTCATTTGACAGAGAAAGATTGCTTGCCGTTTGCGCTTAAGCTTTTGCCGAAGAAATCGCAGGCAAATGATGCCGCAAAGATTATGGTGTTAATGGCGAAGATGTTCCTGGACCAGGATTGCTCGCTGATTGAGATCAATCCGCTTGTGGTCGACGATGCTGGCAAAGTGCTTGCGCTCGATGCCAAGGTTCTCTTTGACGACAATGCCCAGTTCAGGCACCCTGAACATGCTTCTATGCTGGACCTGGATAGCGAAGATGCAGATGAGATATCGGCCAGGGTAATTCACCTGACATTCGTGAGGCTTGATGGAAATGTGGGCTGCATGGTTAATGGCGCCGGGCTCGCGATGGCAACAATGGACACCATCAAGTATTTTAATGGATCACCTGCCAACTTCCTGGACGCGGGCGGCAGTTCAGACCCGGCGAAGGCGGCTGCGGGTTTGAAGCTTATCCTCAGCGATGATAGGGTCAAAGCCATATTCATAAATATCTTTGGGGGCATTACGCGTTGCGATGACATTGCCAAAGGAATACTTGCTGCCAGAGAACTCTTTGAAGTCACGGTGCCGGTCGTGATCCGTCTTGAGGGCACCAACGAGAAGGAGGGGCAGGCTTTGATCGCAGGAAGCGGGATGATCGTGGCAGAATCAATGGAGCAGGGAGCTCAAAAGGCAGTAGAAATGGGGCAAAGAGCATGAGCATACTCATTGATAATAATACTAAAGTCATCATTCAGGGCATAACGGGACGAGATGGGGCATTTCACGCCGAAAAAATGCAAGCATACGGCACTAATATAGTCGGCGGTGTTACTCCGGGCAAGGGGGGCGAGACCGTAAGCGGGCAGCCTGTGTTCAACACTGTCGCTGAGGCGGTGAAAGAAACAGGCGCTAATACGTCGGTGATATTTGTTCCGGCGCGCTTTGCAAAGCAGGCATTGCTGGAGGCTGCTGCTTCGCCGTTGAAGCTGGTTGTGTGTGTTACTGAAGGAATCCCCACCCTTGATGTGCTCGAAGCCTACGAGGCGCTTAAGCAGAATGGCACTCGCCTTGTCGGACCAAACTGTCCGGGAGTTACCAGCGCGGGGATATGCAAGGTCGGAATAATGCCAAGCCAGATATTCAAGCCTGGACGAATTGGTGTGATGTCGCGAAGCGGCACGCTGACCTACGAAATAGTATGGGCGATGACCTCCGGCGGAATGGGGCAATCCACATGCGTGGGTATTGGCGGCGATCCCGTGATAGGCACGCGCTACCTGGACTTGCTGCCCATGTTCGAGGCTGATCCGGATACGGATGCCATTGTTATGGTTGGTGAGATAGGCGGACAGGATGAGATAGTCGCTGCGAATTATCTCCGACAGAATATGACCAAGCCAATGGTTGCGTTTATCGCAGGGCTTACAGCCCCCCCGGGAAAGAGAATGGGGCATGCTGGCGCGCTTGTTGGAGGCGAGGACGAAACAGCCGCATCGAAGATCAAGAAACTCGAGTCGCTTGGCATTCCTGTAGCTCGCGTAACCAGCGATATACCAAGGCTGCTTGCGGAGATTATGCCCGTGCAATCGAACTTGGTCAGCGGTGTGCCAATCCCCGGTGGTTAACCCGGATTATTCATGAGTCCCCGTCTGGTGTCCATAAATGCGGGGTTGTGAACCTTTATTTGTGTTCTTATAGCGGCTTGAGGGTCTTTCTCCTCTGAAGCTGCCTTAGCCCACGTGATACAGAAATGCTAAGACCTGCGATAGTTGACTTTGGATCATTGCTTTTCTTTTCACTATCGTTGTCATACCAGGCTTGTGCTCCGACCATCGATGATACGTCGATAATGCACAAACCAAGAACCAGCCCCCATAGGCCGATGCTACACGTCCGGTAGTAGAATATTATTTAGAAGGTAAATCTTGATCGTCGGGGAAATCTGTTCCCCGTCGCACGTTTACGGATATCCGATCCGCGAACTTACTGTCCAAGGCTATGCTGGCGGAATAGATTTCCGCAATACCTACGCCCTGGAACAGATTTCCAGGGCGATCCAGGCGAGGGCGCTATGTTTGCAGATTAAACTTTCCCTTTCCCGGCTCTCCGCTCTCCACTCTCCACTTTTCCCTTCTCAAATTCACCTGTTTCAAGTCGAATTACCGGTGTGGGCTTTCTCAAATACATTGGGGTGAGGGTTTGGGCGTTGTCCACGCAGCCATGGTAGAGGCGTTTGGCGCCGAGTTCTAGCAATGCCGCGCCGCGTGCGAAATCAGCCCAGTTTTTGGCAACAACCGCAGATGTGCCGAACTTATGACGGATCGCTTCTTCGTTTCGCGTGGCTCCGGAACCGCAGAATGTGACGTTTACGCCACGGTTCGCCACTGATTCCAATACCTCGTGAATCGTCGCAACAGCGTAGTCTTCAAGGCGAACTTCGCCCGAAGAATCAAAAAGTGACCAGTATACCTCATTCGCACGGGCAAAGATCATGGGACAGATGAGCTCGGTTGCGCAACTGGCAACGCCGATGGCGATGGCATCGAGTGTCGGCACACCAACTATCGGCTTCGCAAGCGTGTATGCAAGCGTCTTGGCGATTGTAATACCTATCCTGAGACCTGTAAACGATCCCGGGCCGAGCGATACGATTATCCCATCGAGGTCCGACGGCTTGGAACCGGCATCATCCAGCAACTGGTCGATAACCGGCACAATGCGCTTCAAAAGGTTCATCTTATGGTGAAAATGGTATTCCGCAAGCAATTGGGAATCACGCCCGAGCGCGATGGCGCATATTTCCTGCGAAGAATCAATCGCTAATGTCAGCATCCTGTGAGTTCCTTAATAATGGTCCATAGTCTCGGCGATTCGGTCTCAAACGTAAAATCACGCGTCTCATCGCCCGTCATTCTGATCTCAATATCCAGACGCTCCGGCGGGAGCATCGTTTTCATTCTATCCGCCCATTCTATTATTGTAACACCGTGGCCGTAGATATATTCTTCAATGCCGATGCTCTCAACGTCATCTTCGCTTGCAAGGCGATAAAGATCGACGTGATAGAGCGGGACCGCGCCCAAGTGCTCGTGAATGAGTGTGAAAGTTGGGCTGTGGATATCGTCTGGCAGGTTCATACCCTCTGCGATGCCTTTGGTGAGCGTGGTTTTACCCGCGCCGAGGTCGCCGAACAGTGCAATTACATCACCAGCAGCAAGCTTCGCGCCCAAAGCCTCGCCCAGCGCCATTGTTTCTATGCAATTATTTGTGTATGTGGTTGTTTTCATGGGCTATACAAATTATTTCTATCACGGAAACACGGAATGACGGAAGCACGGAATCGAGATAATAAAGAACTCTACTGCAATACCGAATCATCCAGCATAAGGGCTAGCAGTTGCGGAAGAAATCCATCGGAAATTCCGTGTTTCCCAATTTCCGTGCTTCCGTGATTGCATTTTTTTTTCGCGTGTTTCGCCATTTTCGCGCTTTCGCGATTCAAAAGAAACTAAAAATGGCTCCAGCTGGCTGGCATTGGGTTTGCTGTGCCGTTTGAGGATACCAGGTAGACGCCTTCCAAGTCAATAATTTCGCCGATTATCTGGGCTTTTGAGCCTGCGCTTTGAATGGCTTTTATGACTTTGGGGGCGTCTTGGGGAGCGCATGTCAGCAGAAGTTCGTAGTCTTCCCCGCCGCTTGCAGCTAGCTCGATTGGGTCGGCATCCAGCCTGGCGGCGGCAATGTGCAGCTCTTTGGAGATCGGAAGCTTGTCTGCGTAAACTTTCGCGCCGACCTTTGAAGCTTCGCAGAGCTTTTGCAGGTCAGAAGAAAGGCCGTCGCTGAGGTCCATCATCGAATGGGTTTTGCCAGTGCCGACCGCCGCACGCGCTTCAAAGACCCTCGGTTCGGGTTTCAGATGGCGTTCGACCAGGAATGAGCCAACGCGGCGGGCATCGTCCATTCCAAGTTTAAGAAGAAGCTCCAGACCCGTTCGCGAGTCGCCGAGGGTGTTTGTTACAATAATTGCATCGCCTGGTTTTGCGCCATCACGGCGCACGGCTTTGTCTATCTCGACTTTGCCAAGCTGGGTGACGTTTATCACAATCCCATTTTCGCTGCCAACGGTATCCCCACCCGCAATTACACTCCCAAAAGCAGCCGACGCATCCCGCATTCCTGCGTAAATCTCTTCGACTATCTTCACATCAATATCCGGCAGGCCTATCGAGACAAACGCGTAGGTAGGTTCCCCGCCCATCGCCGCAACATCGCTGATATTCACCACAACGCTCTTCCAGCCAAGCAGATAGGCGTCGTTAATATCCATTCGGAAATGAGTGTTTTCAACGAGCATATCGGTGGTCACCACCAGATAATGGTCGCCGCAGAGGATGAGCGCGGCATCGTCACCGATCCCAAGAGCCAAATCGTCCCCGGGTTCAGCGCAGTATTTATCGCGTATTAAGTTTATAAGGGCGGCCTCGCCGCCGAGTTGGGAGATTAGCATAGGAAGCTTTCAGTTTTCAGCTATCAGCAGTCAGCTTTTCGGTAATCTCTTCATTTACTGGTTCGTAAGCCCTCTGTCCAGTTGCCTTCTCATAAGCTTTGCAGGCCGGACAGACTTTGCGGTCGACAAGCTTTACGAACGCATAAGCAATACCGCGCTGCTTCTTGCGAGCGGCGCGGCAGATCGGACAATCAAGGCAGAATTTGGCTTTCTTAGAGACAGAATCTGATTGTGTGTTCATAGCTTTCTCATGACACTAATGGCAGCAACCTAACTCGCAACCTACCCTCTTGCACAGTCACCATTGCTCCGTTCTTAAGTTCCTCATTGCATCGGTCAACAACCATGAGAACAAGGCGTGTAAGTTCTTCTCCGCGAAGAGCCTGAATCCTAATTCTGATTACTGATGGCGATTTCACCCCTGAAAGCACAAGAATCGCATGAAAATCGGCATCGAGAGTGACGATTACGCGTCCATCTTCTCTCGCTCTCCGAATGATTTCGATGTCTGCCCACCTAGCCCCACCAATCTCACCAACGTGAATAGCATCCAAATTGTACTCACGCAAAATTGCAGCAGCAGAACGTGGAAGCCCCTGATCTAATAATAGCTTTATCATGCTGCAGTAAGATCTATCGTTTGATCATCAAGATTCGCTGCGGCATAAGCCAAAGCCTGCCGAATATCTTCATCCTCAAGGTCGGGATATTCCTGGCGGAGTTCAGCTCTGCCGGGATAGAGCGCAAGCGACTCAAGAACGCGGCGAACAGTGATGCGCATGCCTCTTATACATGGCTGTCCGTTCATAAGCTCCGGGTCTACGGTAATTCTATCGAGTTTGGTCATCTTACTATTCCTCCTGGACATCGTTTGCGGGCCAGATTGCAAATCTGCCCGAACAAGGTGGTAGCGCCTGTCCCTTCCGGGCTTTCCACTTTCCACTTTCAGCTTTCCACTATTCCTTCTTCCCCAAATACTCCTCAACCACCTTCATGGCGCAAAGCTCGCCGCACATCGAGCAGACGTCATCGCTGCCGCCGGAGCGTCTGTCGTGGAGTTCTCTGGCGCGGACGGGGTCTATTGCGAGCTCTATCTGCGTGTTCCAATCACGAGCTTTGCGCGCTTTGCTCATTGCCAGGTCCCATTCACGAGCGCCGGGGATGCCTTTGACAATATCAGCCGCGTGACCGGCTATTCGGGCTGCGATTACGCCTTCTTTGACATCGGCTGCCTCGGGTAACGCGAGGTGCTCGGATGGAGTCACATAGCATATAAAATCAGCGCCGCTCATGGCAGCGATTGCGCCGCCGATGGCTGCTGTGATGTGGTCGTAACCAGGCGCGATATCTGTAACAAGCGGCCCCAGCACATAAAAAGGCGCGCCTTCGCAGAGCCGCTTTTGAATCTGCATGTTGGCGGCAATTTGATCCATTGGCACGTGACCTGGCCCCTCGACCATTGCTTGCACACCAGCTTCACGCGCGCGCTTAACCAGTTCGCCGAGTATAATCAGCTCCTGAATCTGGGCGCGGTCGGTGGCATCAGCGCCGCAGCCTGGTCTGAAACCATCGCCGAGGCTTAGAGTGATGTCATATTTGCGGGCAATCTCTAAAATGTCGTCATAGCGCTCGTATAGCGGGTTTTCCATGTCATTCGCCAGAATCCACTTGACCAAAAACGCCCCACCGCGGCTCACGACATCCGTCACCCTGCCCTGATCGCGAAGCCTCCTGATGGATTCCTTCGTGATGCCGCAATGCAAAGTCATAAAATCAACGCCCTGCTTTGCCTGCGCTTCGACTGTTTCGAGCAGATCGTCGCCGGTGATTCGCGTGATCGCGCCGCGCTCGTTTACAATATTTGCCGACACTTCATATATTGGCACAGTTCCAAGCGGCGCCGGGCAGTTTGCGATGATGGCCTTGCGGATGGTGGTGAGATCGCCGCCGGTGGAGAGGTCCATCACGGCATCCGCGCCCGCGTCGATTGCCACTTTGAGCTTCACCAATTCGTCCGCAAGCTCGGGAAACGCGGTTGATGTGCCGATATTAGCATTTACCTTGGTTCGCAGACCCAGCCCAACGCCGCGCACCGATGCCATTTCGCGTTTCGCATTCTTGGGGATGACGATGGTTCCATCGGCGATTCGGCTCATCAGCAGACTAACATCCATCTGCTCATCACGAGCCACAATCTCCATCTCAGGTGTTATCTGACCCTTGCGGGCGGCTTCAAGTTGTGTCAATTGTTACCTCTCTTAGTTTTCGTCTCATTATCACGGAAGCACGGAAGTTTGGAAACACAGAGGGATTAAGAGAATTATAATAGCAAAGTCCGTGTTTCCCCTTTTCCGTGTTTCCGTGATTAATTGGCAATATCTATCTACCAGCCAACAAACTGCTGGAACTCTTTAACCAATTCGGCAGCGGCAAGGGTCATATCTTCTGCGCATACTACTGCCGATATCACCGCGGCGCATGCGGCTCCGTTTGCAGCCACCGATCCTATGTTGTCAATTCCAATGCCGCCTATCGCTACCACCGGCAGCGACACTTCATGGCAGACCCTTCTGAGCTTATCCAGGCCCGATACCGGACCGGCATCGGCTTTGGTAATTGTCGGAAAGACCGGGCCGAAGCCGATGTAATCTGCCCCATCATTCTGCGCTTGCTGAGCTTGCTCAAGGCAATCTGCAGATACTCCAATAATGACTTTCTCGCCCAGAAGCCCCCGCGCAATTTCAACCGGCATATCACTCTGTCCGACATTGACGCCATCCGCTCCCACGGCTGCAGCGATATCTATCCTGTCGTTAATAAAAAACATCACACCGGCTGCCTCTGTGATCTCGCGAATTCGCATGGCATCTTGGTAGAACTTGCGGTCTGAGGCGAATTTATCACGAATCTGAATAATCCGTGCGCCGCCTTCAATCGCTGCCTTAGCAATCTCGGCGTGAGTTCTGCCAGGGCACAGCTTTTCATCGGTGATAACGTATAGCCCGAATAAATGTCCCATAATGCAAAAAGCCGCGAATCCCAGGAGACGGGGTCACGGCCGCAGTGTTTCCATCTCCGCTTCCCTGCGCCGGAATCACCGGCCTCAGGTTCCAAGGGTTAGCTAACAGCTTCTCAGCCCCAAAGGGCACCCCCAGCGGCTTGTTCCTTAATAATAATGAATTCAGTTTACCACCCGCTCGAATGGAAGTCAATCAGTAAGAGTTCAGTCTTAGTGTATTTGTCATTCCGAACTTGATTCAGTACCGTCCCATAATTATTGAAACAGGTCATTATTGCCTATGGTTTACGCTCATAACCCTATGGTTTCCGCTGACCCCATTGTTGGTTTTTGCAGCCAGGTGTCATAAGGAAATGCTA
>JAPLCU010000171.1 GCA_026392045.1 Armatimonadota bacterium | reverse complement strand
ATGAGCAGCATGATAAGCTTTCAAATCTAGCATTTCCTTATGACACCTGGCTGCAAAAACCAACAATGGGATCAGCGGAAACCATAGGGTTATGAGCGTAAACCATAGGCAATAATGACTTGTTTCAATAATTATGGGACGGTAGTGAACTTGATTCGGAATCTAAGCCTTAAGCGTAACAGATCCTGAATCGAGTTCAGGATGACATGTAATTCCCGCAAGACTGAACTCTCTCGCGGTATAAATAATGCTTGCGTAATGTTGTGGGTAATGGTATATTATACTTCGGCATCGGGAATAAGGCGGTTTATCGGGTTCGGTAACGAGTGCGAAACAAAATTGTTTCAATGACGTTACGGAACCTATTGACAACACTTATCCGAGTTCGATATAATAATCGGGTTCGGGTGGGCGAGAGCTCGCTTGACGCAGCCGACACATCAGGAGGCAGTAGGCACCTTTCTCGTAGTTTTATGCGGGACAACAGAAATATGTTTGGGTGACTATGCTCTTCGAGTATGTGACGGAGAGCAGTTTTTTATGCCTTGAATACCAGAATGTAAGGGGAGTGCTAGTTTGCCGACTATTAGCCAGCTCGTGAGGAAAGGCCGCACGAATATTAAGAAAAAGACCAAGGCACCAGCTTTGAAGGGTAATCCGCAGAAGCGTGGAGTCTGTCTTGTCGTGCGCACAGAGACACCTAAAAAGCCTAATTCCGCTCTGCGCAAGGTCGCGAGGGTCAGGCTGACCAACGGAATGGAAGTTACGACTTACATTCCTGGAATTGGTCACAACCTTCAAGAGCACTCCGTGGTTCTTATCCGCGGAGGCAGAGTAAAAGACTTGCCGGGCGTCAGATATCATGTTGTTCGTGGAACACTTGACGCAGCCGGTACCAGCGACCGCAAGAAGAGTCGCTCAAAGTATGGAACCAAGAAGCCTAAGTAGTTTTTTAGGTCAGGGGTAAACATCAAAAACATCAGGTGATTCTTCCCTGAATGATTCTTGATGTTTAGACCTTTGACTTCTATTGGAGGATTTTGAAAGAATGCCAAGAAAAGGTCCAGCCAAAAAGCGCGATATTATTCCGGATCCAATATACGGAAGCAGGCTTTTGAGCCGTTTGATCAATAGAGTATTGATGGATGGCAAGAAGGGCATTGCAGAGAAGATTGTCTATGGCGCGCTGCAGATCGTTGAAGAAAAGACCGGTCGCAAAGGGATTGAGGTCTTTGAAGAAGCGATGAGAAATGTCATGCCGGTGATCGAGGTCAAGGCAAGACGCGTCGGCGGTTCCACCTATCAGGTGCCGATGGAAGTTCGCCCAGACCGCAAGGTTTCCCTTGCCATGCGCTGGATTGTTATCTACGCAAGAAGACGCGGTGGTAACACTATGGTTGAAAAGCTGGCTGCTGAACTGTTGGACGCCGCTAACAATACCGGCGCTTCCATAAAGAAGAAGGAAGATGGTCACAAGATGGCCGAGGCAAACAAGGCGTTTGCTCACTATCGCTTCTAGTAGTTGGTTTTATTTTGATATACTTCGGGACTGTTTCGTCCCGAAGGGGTGAGGTTCTCAAGCGTGCTTCGGGGCGAAAAGGGAGCCCTCGAAGCATAGTTCGTCTGATTAGCAGACTTTATCCGGAGGCTGCTAGTAGTTGGTTTTATTTTGATATACTTCGGGACTGTTTTTCGTCCCGAAGGGGTGAGGTTCTCAAGCGTGCTTCGGGGCGAAAAGGGAGCCCACGAAGCATAGTTCGTCTGATTTGGGAATGGACATTTCTTCAGAAATGCCTGCGATTTTGATTTTGAAAGGGGGCTGAAGATAGAGAGTAGGAGTGAAATCGTAGGATGGGAACGTAGTTGATTATCGACTAGCTGCCCTCCGATATTGCTTGCTTTCTGCTTTGCCTCGGATTTATAGTAAGGAAATAGTATGTCACGCGACTATCCGTTAGAAAAAACGCGCAATATAGGTATTGCTGCGCATATTGATGCTGGAAAGACCACAGTAACTGAGCGCATGCTCTTTTATACTGGTCGTATCCATCAGTTGGGGGAGGTCCATGAGGGCGCCGCGACAATGGACTGGATGGAGCAGGAGCAGGAGAGAGGCATTACAATTACCTCAGCTGCTACTACCTGTATTTGGAAAGGCAGCCGCATTAATATAATTGATACTCCCGGACACGTTGACTTTACCGTTGAGGTTGAGCGCAGCATGCGCGTTCTTGATGGTGTTATAGCAGTTTTCTGCGCAGTCGGCGGCGTGCAACCCCAGTCAGAAACAGTTTGGCGCCAGGCCAATAAGTATAATGTTCCCCGCATGGTATTCGTTAACAAGATGGACCGAACCGGCGCGGATTTTATGAATGTCGTTTCAAAAGTTCGCGAGAGACTCGGCGCCAATGCAGTTCCCATTCAAATTCCGATCGGCGCTGAAAGCGATTTTCAGGGAGTTATTGACCTTATAACTATGAAGGCGATCGGTTACACCGATAAGGCCGGCAAAGAATTTGAGGAGTATGACATTCCGCAAGAGCTGCGCGATTCTGCGCGAGTGGCTCGTGAGCATATGGTGGAGAAGGTTGCGGAAGTTGACAATCACCTTATGGAGAAATACCTTGAGGGTGAAAAGATCACTTCCGAGGAAATCAAGAAGGCCATCCGAGTTGCTACGATCACCGGTAAGATGGTGCCTGTGCTTTGTGGGTCGGCATTCAAGAATAAGGGTGTGCAGCCGCTGATGGACGCGGTTGTTGACTATCTGCCGTCCCCTGCTGATGTTCCTCCAGTTGAGGCAATCGACATTAAGACCGAAGAGAAGATCATCCGGGAAGCTTCAGACAGCGATCCGTTTTCAGCGTTAGCGTTCAAGATCATGAGTGACCCTTATGTAGGCAAACTGACCTATTTCAGAGTCTACAGCGGCACGCTTGAGCGTGGAACCCCGGTTTATAATGTAAACAAGGGCAAGAGAGAGCGTATTAATCGCATCTTGAGAATGCATGCTAACCATAGAGAAGATGTTGGGCAGGTATATTCTGGTGATATCGTTGCTGCGGTTGGCCTGGAAAACACAACCACTGGTGACACGCTTTGCCTTGAGGACAACAAGATCATTCTTGAGAATATTTCTTTCCCTGAGCCTGTTATTTCGGTAGCTATTGAGCCGAAGACCAAGGTTGACCAGGAAAAAATGGGAAATGCGTTGCAGAAATTGGCCGCCGAAGACCCGACATTCCGAACATACACTGACCAGGATTCCGGTCAGACCATTATATCCGGTATGGGTGAACTTCACCTCGAAATCATTTTGGATAGACTTTTCCGAGAGTTTAAGGTAGATGCGAATCACGGTAGGCCGCAGGTTTCATATAAAGAGACGATCACGAGGTCTGTTAAGATCGATAAGCGTTACGTGAAGCAATCCGGTGGCCGCGGCCAGTATGCACACGCGATCATCGAAGCGGAGCCGCTCGAAGCGGGTAAAGGCTTTGAGTTTGTTAATGCGGTTACTGGCGGGGATGTGCCCAAGGAATATATCGGACCTATTAAAAACGGTGTTGAAGAAGCGCTGGGAGCGGGGCCTTTGGGTGGTTATCCAGTTGTTGATATCAAAGTCACGCTTCGCGGCGGGTCTTATCACGAAGTGGACTCTTCGGAAATGGCGTTCAAGATTTGTGGCTCTATGGCTCTTAGAGAAGCCGTGGATAGGGGTAGCCCCGCTCTTAAAGAGCCGATAATGAGCGTGGAAGTTGTGGTGCCCGAAGATTATATGGGCGATGTTATCGGAGATCTTAATAGTAGACGAGGAAGCATTGTCTCGCTAGACGTTGCTGCTGGCGGCACACAGATAATTAAATCGAAAGTGCCGCTTTCTGAAATGTTTGGTTATGCTACGACATTGCGTTCGATGAGCCAGGGAAGAGCATCATACACTATGGAGCCGTCTCATTACGAGCAGGTTCCTGTAGCAATTGCCAGTGGGGTCGTCACTAAGATGACCGGGAAGGCCATCGGTTAAGGGGAGGGCGAAGGTCCCCCTGAGCCTAGTTAGGCAGTATTACTGCGTTGAGGGGTAAAAACTCCAAAGGCGCAAAAACACTCGATTTGATTTTTACGGGAGGCAATCAACATGGCTAAACAGCGGTTCGAGAGAACAAAGCCGCACGTGAACATCGGAACAGTTGGTCACGTGGATCACGGCAAAACCACGCTTACTGGGTTAGCAAAATATACTCCTTACGATCAGATAGACTGCGCACCTGAAGAGCGAGAGCGTGGTGTAACGATCAATATTTATCATGCCGAGTATGAGACGGAAGCAAGGCATTATGCACACGTAGACTGCCCTGGTCACGCCGACTACATCAAGAACATGATCACTGGCGCGGCTCAGATGGATGGCGCTGTGCTGGTTGTGTCTGCGGCTGACGGCCCTATGCCTCAGACTCGCGAGCACATTCTTTTGGCCAGGCAGGTCAACGTTCCTTACATGGTTGTATTTTTGAATAAGAGCGACATGGTTGACGACCCTGAACTGCTTGAGCTCGTTGAGCTTGAGGTTCGCGAGCTGTTGACCAAGTATGGCTATCCTGGGGATGATCTTCCTGTTATCACAGGTTCTTCTCTGAAGGCTCTTGAGGCTTTGAACACAGGCGCTGCTGATTCTGAGGAGGTGAAGCCTATCTGGGCTTTGCTTGATGCAATCGATAGTTATATTCCTACGCCTGAGCGCGCTATGGACAAGCCGTTCCTGATGCCGGTTGAGGACGTGTTCACGATCACCGGCCGCGGAACTGTTGCGACGGGCAGAGTCGAGCGCGGAAAGTTGAAGCTTTCAAGCGAAGTTGAAATCGTCGGTGTCAAAGACACCCGCAAGACGGTTGTTACCGGTATTGAAATGTTCCGCAAGATGATGGATGAGTGCCAGGCTGGCGACAATGTCGGTCTGCTGCTTCGCGGTGTTGACCGCAAAGATATCGAGCGCGGTCAGGTTATCGCTCAGCCGGGTTCGATCAAGGCTAAGACCAAGTTCAAGGCTGAGATTTA
>JAPLCU010000136.1 GCA_026392045.1 Armatimonadota bacterium | reverse complement strand
AGTGCCTAAAAGCACAATGTAGCGTTCAAATGCGGCCGGATCAGAGATCCTGGCCGAACAATAGTTAGTTAGTTGCTTCGGTATCCTGATGCCGAAGCCTACCGCCCATCATGAATAATGCGGGTTTAGTGCCTAGTTGCTTCGGTATCCTGATGCCGAAGCCCACCGCACATCATGAATAATGCGGATTCAGTGCCTAAAAGCACAATGTAGCGTTTCAAATGCGGCCGGATCAGAGATTCCGTCCGAACAGTATTTTAACTGCCCTATGGATGTGAGTAATGCGAGATAGCGAACGCAGATATATCATCGCGTGTGGTCTGTGCTTGCTCTGTGCCGTGGCAATTTCGTTCGCGGCGTGGAGAGCGCAGCCGCCTGCGGCTCATTTCTGGGTTGGAATTTTGTGCTTTTCATATTCTCACTTCGCGAAAACCCGGGATGCGTGTTCTCAAGACGCTCCGCAAATGGATAATAGGCGCGGGGAAACCGTGGCAGCGAAGAGGCCTGTTACACACGGCTCTTTACCTCCTTTTCTACATCAGCAGCGGTATTATAACTGTTGTGCCCGCCGGTCTAATTTACAAAGCGGTCGGCGGAACTTTCCTTTATGGCTCCATTATTTTCCACCCTATGCTTCAATTCATCTTGCCTTACTTAATTCTAGTGGCAGTTTCGATCTTCGCTGAACACGCCACCTATACGGCGTTTATTGTCGGAATGAACCCTCCAAAAGGTAAAGGCTCGGCCTACTCGATGCTGCTCCGAATCAAGATAGTGTTGATCGAAGACGTGTTGCCGGTGTGGAAAGGTCAGATGTTCCTGATTGGAGTTGGCTTGCTGATTGCTTATCTCTACAAGCACATCGGCGCGTGGGGTTTTATTCTATCGGCAATGCCAGTGCTTGCGCTCAGAGATTTCTTCAGGCTGTGGATTGAAGAGCGATTGACTTATGTAGACACCATCACGACGCTTGCGGCCTATATGCAGCATTATCATCCGTATACACGCGGGCACCTGAAGCGAGTTGCGGACCTTTCCGAACAACTTGCGCGTGAGATGAGGCTGCCGGCGGAGAGCGTGAGGCACATCGGCACTGCAGGATTCCTTCATGACATCGGCAAGATAGGCGTCAGCGAAGAAATTCTTGATAAGACCGGCAAACTGACCGAGGAAGAGTGGGACGCGATCAAGGAGCATCCCGTCAAAGGCGCCGAGATCATAAGGCACATTGAGTTTCTGGAGGGCATAGCTGATTGGATAAGATACCATCACAAGTGGTATGAAGGTTCCGGTTACCCATCCGGCAACGGTGACAGCGGCATGGTGAATGTTCCTATTGAAGCCGCGATTATCGCCACGGTGGACGCTTTTGACGCCATGACCGATGACCGCGAGCTGAGCACGGATTGGCGCTGTGATACATGCGGACATGTGGCGGAGGATGATTCACGTCCAGTTCAGTGTCCCGTATGCAACACGAACAAGCGGCGCACCTACAGAGAGCCAAAGTCATTGGAAGATGCCATCGAAGAACTCAATCGCGGGGCCGGTTCGCAGTTCCATCCGCAGGTGGTAAAGGCGTTCCTGGTTATGATCGAGCGGGAAAGGATAGGCCAGAATGCCTGATTCAAGCATTACACCCGGTGTTCTGATTACCTCTGCGATGGCAATAGGCATATTCGGCATAAGCATATATGTCTCAAGAGTTTTTCTACCCAGGAAGATTAAACGAGCGTATTTGAACTCCATTTCTGTGCTTGCCTCGGCTGTGGAAACCAGATACACCGGCACGCTAGGCCATGCGAAACGTGTGGCTGAGTATACCGTGGAGCTCGCCAGACGATTAGGCATCGAATGCCCCATTTTGGAGCGGATAGAGTATGGGGCGCTGCTAATGGATATGGGCAAAGCAAACGTCCCGCAAGTGATTTTGAAAAAGCGGGAGCCTCTGACCATAGCTGAATGGGAGATTTTACAGACTCATCCCCGCAAAGGCGCGGAAATGGTGGCTTCGGTGCCATTTCTAGCTCATTTGCAGGATATTATCCTGCACCATCACGAATATTGGGATGGAACCGGCTATCCTGATGGGTTGATTGGTGAGGAAATCCCCTTGGAGAGCCGTATTCTAAGTATTGCTGCCGATTATGATGCTATGGTATCTGAGAGATCATATCGAAGCGGCGCGCTGACCCCGGATGAGGCTCTTGCGGAGATAGAATTGTGCTTGGGCCGAAGATACGATCCCCGCGTGGGTGAGAAGTTTATCGATATGATCAGACAGGAAATGGCTGAGCCCTGTTATAATGAACGGAGAGCAGAAGCTTGATGCAAGCTGAAAATGAAAAACCGAGCAAACTAATCTGGATAGCGCTCGCGGCTATTCTTATACTTGCTGCCGCGCTGCGTTTCTACGGCCTGCGTTGGGGTTTGCCAAACGATCTTCACGCATATTCCTACCACCCGGATGAGTTTTTGACCGTGGGCTCCAGCGCGAGAATAGCTGGATTAGTTGACGGTCACCGCACGTTGAACCCCGGCCTCTACAACTACCCGTCGCTATATCTATATCTTTCTGCGCTCTCCATGATGGTTGGTAACGGTTACGGCTTGCTGGGCGGCTCTCAAAGCACATATTTGGCCGCGAGAATTGTGACGGCGCTGATGGGCGTTGGCGCGGTCGGCGCGACATATTGGGCTGGGCGGGTCATGTTTGGAACAACCGCAGGCATTCTTGCCGCATTCATACTTGCGATAGCCCCGATACACGTTCAGCATTCGCATTTCGCCACAGTCGATGTTCCCAGCACGCTTTTTATAGCGCTGTGTTTGGGATTCTCAGCCCTGATTCTAAAGCGCGGCTCCTGGCGGGATTATATACTCGCAGGAGTAATGGCGGGTCTGGCAGGTGGGACTAAATATAATGCTGTATTAGTGATTTTTGCCCCAATGGCAGCGCATTTTCTTGCGACAAGCCAATCCAGCATCCTGCAAACTGCTCAACACAGCATCCTGAGCTCCGTCGAAGGGTGCGGCCGCAGGAGCACACTCTCTAGGCTAAAAGCTGCTCTCGGAATCAAACTCTGGCTAATCCCAGCCTGCGCGATCGCCGCTTTCATAATATCAACCCCCGGCTCATTGCTCTACACCAGCCAATTTCTGCATGGTATTACCTACGAGATGCTGCATGCGAGCAAGGGGCATGGTCTGGTTTTCGCCGGTACAGGCAACGGATTCCTTTATACTTTCGTTCCACTCTCTTATGGCCTGGGTTTTATGCTTGCGATGGTGTTTACGGCTGCTGCGATCTGGGGTTTGTGGAAAAGAGATAGGCGAATTTTAATGCTGTTGGCGTTTGTAGCGCCATATTACATACTGATTTCTGTTTCACAAGTAAGATTTGCCCGCTATGCCATGCCTATGATCCTTGCTGCAGCGCTGATGATTGGCTGGCTGGTTCAGCGGTGCTATGAGGGTTTGCGTGAGCGAAAACAGCCTTTTACTCGTCTGGTTTTTGTAGCAGTATCGGCCTTTGTAGTTGGTGGGACATTATCTTATGCGCTGTTTTTGACTGCACAATTTGGCCGTCCTGACCCGCGAGATGAAGCTGCGCGCTGGATTATGGCGAATGCTCAGAAAAATAGTGGTTTAGGCTTTTTGGATGTCCCCTGGTTTTACTCCCCGCCATTATTGAAAAATTTGGGTTTTGGAATTCTGCAACAGCGTCAGGAGGCCGTGACAAAGATACCGTTCCAAGTTACTATCTTCTCAGAAAAGAGTGAGCCTGGTTGGTGGTGGCGAGAAAGCAGGCCGCAATGGGTTATTGCCACCGACTACGAAACTCAGGACGCCATAAGACTGCGCGATAACACGAGCATCTCCAGCGCTGACAGGCAGGCTGTTGTTTCTACGTTGGCTGATCTGAAACTTCTTAAAGATCACTATCGGGTCCGAAAGGTGTTTACAAACACAATGGGCAGTCATTTGCCGCATGATATGCGTTATGTATCGCCGACAATCACTATCTACGAGCTCAAATAATGATAGACCTATTCATCCAGCGCTATCTCGATCATATAGCCGTAGAACGCGGGCTTTCCAAGAGCACGGTGGCTTCTTATGGGCGAGATTTGGCGCAGTTTGCGGCGTTTTTAGACGCGCGCGGAGTATCCCGGCCGAAAGATATCGACGAACCCTGCCTGCTCACTTTCCTGGACACTCTAAATAAGAAAAAATTCGCCGCCACAAGCATAGCTCGCAAGATAACAGCGGTGCGATGCTTCATAAAATATCTTCTCTTGGAGCGCGAGATTACAAAAAGCCCGCTGACTACATTCGAGACCGGCATACTGCCGCAGAGGCTGCCGAAATCGCTCGATTTGGAGGAAGTCATCAGATTACTCAATGCGCCAAATGTTCATGATAACCTCGGCTTGCGCGATAAAGCAATGCTGGAAACGCTCTATGCCTCCGGTTTGCGGGTTTCGGAGCTGATATTGCTTAAATTTGAGGATGTCAATCTCAAAACGGGCTTCCTTCGCTGCCTTGGCAAGGGCAACAAAGAGCGCGTGGCGCCGTTGGGTGAGGTTGCGGCTGAGTTCATTGCCGCATACATAGACCGCGTCCGAGGCACGCTTACCCAGGGCGAGATTTCTGAATATTTGTTCTTGACGAAAAACGGTCAGCCGATGTCGCGCGTGATGTTTTGGAAGATTATCAAGAAATATGCGCTTATTGCAGGCACAACTAAGCCAATTTCTCCGCACACGCTGCGGCACGCTTTTGCGACCCATCTTCTGGAGCGCGGCGCCGACCTTCGCAGCCTGCAGGAAATGCTCGGCCACGCCAGCATCGCAACCACCCAGGTCTACACGCACGTTTCCCGCGAGCACCTGAGGCAGGTATATAAGGAATCGCACCCGAGAGCGTGAAGGAACAGGGAATAGGGAACAGGGAATAGAAGGGAGGTGTTGGGTGTTAGGTGTTGGGTGTTAGGACAGAAGGGAGGGCCTTGTCAGGTTCGGGCGCAATCTCTGATGCGCCCGTTTGGGTATTAGGTTTCAAATATGAATCGAATAAACCGCGCGATAATAATAGTTCTGGACTCTGTTGGGGTGGGTGAGATGCCTGACGCTGGCGAATATGGCGACTTTGGGTCCAGCACTCTTCCGCACGTTGCTGAGGCTGTGGGTGGGCTTCGCATGCCCAATATGCAGCGCCTTGGGCTGGGTAATATTGTGTCCATTAGCGGAGTTGAGCCTGCTGATGCGCCCGAAGGCCATTACGGCAAGATGGCGACTATTTCTAAGGGCAAGGACACCACCGTGGGCCATTGGGAAATGATGGGCGTGATAACAGACCCGGCGTTTCCCACTTACCCACACGGATTTCCCCCTGAAGTTATAGCCGAATTCGAGAAACGCGTTGGTCGAAAGGCCCTCGGAAACAAGGCTGCATCCGGCACTGAGATCATAAAGGAACTCGGCGAAGAGCACATGCGCACCGGCTCGCCCATTGTTTATACCTCTGCCGACAGCGTCTTCCAAATTGCCGCGCACGAAGAAATTATCCCGATAGATGAGCTTTACCGAATATGCGAGATGGCGCGCGAAATGCTCGTTGCGCCGCATAATGTGGAGCGCGTAATCGCCAGGCCGTTTATTGGCGAGCCGGGAACATTCAGCCGCACGGAGCGCAGGCGCGATTATTCTCTGAAGCCCACGGATACAAGTCTACTCGATCTTGTGAAACAATCGGGCCGAGAGGTTATCGGCATAGGCCAGATAGAAGACATTTTCGCGGGATGTGGGATTTCTCGCTCTATTCACTCAGGAAACAACCTCGACGGCATCGAAGCGACCATTTCGGCGATTTCGAGCGGGCAGGGGAGCATTATCTTCACCAATCTGGCGGATTTCGACATGCTATACGGTCATCGCAACGACCCCCAGGGCTATGCGCGCGCTTTAGAAGATTTCGATGCCGCCTTGCCGCGCATAATTGACGCATTGCATGATGATGATCTCCTGATAATAACCGCCGACCATGGCTGCGACCCAACAACACCCAGCACCGACCATTGCCGCGAATATGTGCCGATTCTCGTATACGGCAAGAATATTCTAAAAAGCATAGACCTCGGCACCCGCACCAGCCTGTGCGATCTTGCAGTTACCCTTGCAGAGGTTTTGGGAGTAGCGCACAGCTTCAAAGGGACAAGCTTTTAGGTCTCAGGCAATGAATGTGATTAACGGGCGGATCATCCCGATTAAATCGGGACGCCCGAACAAAGAAAGCTCGGCGGGAGCCTCGCCCTCCCTTCTATTCCCTGTAACCTGTTCCCTATTCCCTACTTTTCCCTAAATACCCTCTTGTAAGAGTTTGTTAGCTATGATATACTAACGCTGTATTCAAATACGGGGAGGGACTGTCTTGAAGGTTATTTGTGCACGCAAGGATTTATATGAAGGGGTGCAAACAGCGGGGCGTGCTGTTAGCCCTCGCACTTCGCTTCCGATTCTCGGGCATTTGTTGATGACTGCCGAAGAAGATAGGCTTCGCATCGCGGCGACTGATCTTGAGATAGGCATGGAGTGCATTGTTGAAGCTAATATTCAGGAGCAGGGCTCGCTGACTGTGCCTGCAAGGGTGCTGACCGAGTTTCTTGCCGAGCTGCCTGAGACGGATGTTACGATCTCCGTTGATGACTCGAACACGGTAGAGGTAAGCTGCGGAACTTCGATTTTCTCCATTCTTGGGCTGCCGTCGGAAGAGTTTCCGATGCTGCCTGAGGTGCGCGCTGAGGTTAGCTTCACTATCGAGAACGTTGTTCTTCGCGATAGCATTAAAACTACCTCATTTGCGATTAGCCAGGATGAATCCCGCGCGATTCTCACCGGCATTTTGATGCAGGTAACCGAGAACGGCCTTAAGCTGGTATCGACCGATACCCATCGGCTGTGTGTGCAGGATGCGCCGCTGGTTGAGAGCCTCGGCACGGTGAACGCGATTGTCCCTGGCAGGGCGATGAACGAAATCACCCGCGTGGTTCCTTATGGCGCAGGCACTGTAGAAGTTAAGATTGCGCCGAACCAGATAATGTTCAGCGTTGGTTCTACCACCCTCATTTCCAGGCTCATCGAGGGCCAGTTCCCGAACTTTGAGAAGGTTATTCCCAAGGAGCACAACCGCAAGCTGATCGTTCCCACTGCGCAGTTTATGCAGAGTGTGAAGCGCATTGCCATTGTGGCCCGCGAGAATGCCAATAGAGCCATTTTGCGCACAGAAGACGGCACTTTGATCCTCACAGCCGAGAGCGGCAACGTTGGCCGCGCTCATGAAGAAGTTGAGGTTATCAAAGAGGGCGAAGATGTGAAGATCGCATTCAACTCGAAATACCTCTTGGATGTGCTCAGTGTAATCGAGACCGAGGCGATTGAAGTGGAGCTTTCCGGCGAGGTCAGCCCCGCTGTTATCCGTCCGCAGGGTAAGGACGATTACACCTACGTCCTGATGCCGATGCAGATGGAATAGACGCAAATTATGAATGCTGAATTTTGAATTATGAATTGGGTGGGCTGTAATTACGGCTCACCCTTTCGATATTTAGAGGGATATATGGTTAGAATTGCAATAATCGGCACTGGCGGCATGGCCAATGATCATGCATATAAATTTCAAAAAATGGATGGATGCGAGGTTGTTGCCTGTTCGGATATCTTGCCAGGTAGAGCGAAGGCTTTTGCCGAAAAGTATAATATACCGGCGGCTTACGAGAACACCCAGGAAATGCTCGATAAAGAGCAGATCGACGGTGTTTCGGTGGTCACTCCAGACCAATATCACAAAGAGCCCTGCCTGATGGCTATTGAGCGCGGGATTCATGTGATGTGTGAGAAGCCGCTTGCGCCCAATTTGGCTGATGCTATCGAAATGGCGGAGGCTGCCCGCGCTAAGGGAGTGCTCACGGCTATGAACTTCTCCAAACGCAGCGTCTACGGCACCCAGAAGGCCGCTCAGATGGTGCGAAACGGCGAGATTGGCCGGGTGGTGCATGTGGAGGCCAGTTACTTCCAGAGCTGGCTTGTTTCCAAGGCTTGGGGCGATTGGCGCACCGAGGAAGCCTGGCTCTGGCGGCTCAGTACCAAACACGGCAGCGCGGGCGTTCTGGGAGATATCGGCGTGCACATTTACGATATGGCCAGCTTTATTGTCGGCGATATTGCGGAGATCAACTGCAACCTCAAGACGTTTGATAAGGGCGTGGACCAAATAGGCGACTATGTGCTGGATGCTAACGACAGCTTCGTTGCCACAGTCAAGTTCGAAAACGGCGCAATCGGCACCGTTCAGGCCACTCGATGGGCTGTTGGCTATACAAACGTGGAGCATATTCGTGTTTTCGGCGATAAAGGCGCTCTGGACCTGAATTTCTCCCGTTCCGGCGCCGAAACCTTAAAAGTGTGCAAAGGCGATGATATCGAGAAAGATATCTGGCAGCCCGTTGATTGCCCCGAAACCCCGAGCACCTATTCGCGCTTTGTGGAATCAATCAAAACCGGCATTCAAGGCCAGACCAGCTTCGATACAGGCGTCAAAGTGCAGAGGTACTTGGATAAGAGTTTTGTTTCGTCTGAGAGCGGGTGTTTTGTGAAGGTGATGTAGCAAGCAACAGAGCGGGTTACAAATAAGCATCACGTTTAAGCACAATCTAGCATCCTGAGCTCCGTCGAAGGGTGCGGTCAAGTTTAATCTAACCGCTCAAAAGAAGGAATCCGCCAAAACCGTCGTTAAGAAACAATCATGGCTTGGGTATACATTATTATGTGTAGCGATAATTCTTACTATACCGGTTCCACTGAAGATCTGAACAGGCGTGTTACCGAGCACCAAGAAGGCACGTATGGCGGCTACACTGCCTGCCGCAGACCAGTAGTGCTTGTTTTTAGCCAAGAAACAGCAACGGCAAACGAAGCATTCTTGCTGGAGCATCAGATAAAAGGATGGTCGCGTGCCAAGAAGGAAGCACTCATTACTGGTGATTATGATCTTCTTCCGAAATTGGCAAGGTCGCGTTCTCGCGATGGTAGCTTTGGCTAGAACCAGCCGCGCCCTTCGACGGAGCTCAGGATGCTGGGGTAGTGCTAGCTTAGGATGCTGGGGTAGTGCTAGCTTAGGATGCTGG
>JAPLCU010000100.1 GCA_026392045.1 Armatimonadota bacterium | reverse complement strand
CGGGTTTGAAGGTGTATTAAAGCAAAATGGCGATTCATACAAAACCGGATATCTATACGGGTCAGCTGGCTCAAGCGTGCTTCGGGGCGAAAAGGGAGCCCGCGAAGCATAGTCCGCCTGATTAGCAGACTTTATCCGGAGGCTGCTAGTAATGGGCTGGATTGCAAATCCAGCCCATTACTTTTTTGGATTATGCCATTCCGGGTTCTAGTTTTGGGTTGATCTCGGGCTTGTGCTCGAGGGTTTCTGTCTTGTCGGGCTTTGCAGGCTCGGCATGAGTCGGATTGGTCTTAGTCTGAGTTCGATCTGATACCGAGTTCAGACTGGCGCCCTCCATAAGGGCCTCGAACTCCGCGCGCTCAAGGGTCTCTTTCTCAAGAAGAACCTTGACAATCATATCCATCTTCGTGCGATTCTCCTGAATTATCGCTTTCGCTCTTTCATATCCGGCATCCATGATGCTTCGGATTTCTTTGTCGATAGCTTGCGCTATCTGCTCAGAGTAGTTTCGGTCTTCCATCATATCGCGGCCCAGGAACGGGTTAGCATGGCGCTTTCCAACGGTGAGCGGACCAATTGCCTCACTCATACCATATTCACATACCATCGCCCGAACCAGCTCAGTGGCTCGCTCGAGATCGTTACCGGCGCCCGTCGATATATCATCGAAGACCATCTGCTCCGCCACACGTCCGCCGAGTAACCCTGCAATGCGATCCAAAAGCTCGCTCTTGGTGGTCAGGTATTTGTCCTGCGTCGGAAGGCTCATAGTGTAGCCCAGCGCCATTCCACGCGGCAGAATAGACACCTTATGCACAGGGTCGCTATTCGGCAGCAATTCACCCACTATAGCGTGCCCCACCTCATGGTAGGCCACCATTTCTTTTTCTTTCTCGCTTATGATGCGGCTCTTGCGCTCCGGACCAGCGATAACGCGGTCTATGGAGTCCTCGAAATCTGCCATGAATACCTTGGTCTGATCCCGCCTTGCGGCCAGAAGCGCTCCTTCGTTTACCAGGTTCGCGAGGTCTGCGCCCGTAAAGCCAGGAGTGCGACGGGCCAGGCTGTTGAGATTCACATCGTCAGCCAGCGGTTTGCCCTTTGTATGGATGTTGAGAATCCCCTCACGGCCTAAAGCGTCCGGGTTGTCAATGACCACTCTGCGGTCGAATCGGCCCGGTCTCAGGATAGCTGGGTCGAGAACGTCCGGTCTGTTTGTGGCCGCTATGAGAATAACGCCCGAGTTCTGATCGAAACCATCCATTTCCACAAGGAGTTGGTTAAGGGTTTGTTCGCGCTCGTCATGACCGCCGCCCAAACCCGCGCCGCGCTGTCTGCCAACCGCATCGATTTCGTCGATAAAGATCAGAGCAGGACGATTTGCCTTGGCCGTATCGAAAAGATCACGCACGCGGCTCGCGCCAACACCAACGAACATCTCGACAAAGTCAGATCCGCTAATGTGAAAGAAAGGCACTCCGGCCTCGCCAGCTATTGCCCTTGCGAGAAGTGTTTTTCCACATCCAGGAGGTCCCAACAGAAGCACTCCCTTGGGAATTTTCGCTCCAAGCGCCACAAATTTCTTCGCGTTCTTGAGGAACTCAACGATTTCTTCAAGCTCTTGCTTGGCTTCGTCTACTCCCGCAACATCATCGAATGTGACCTTCGGAACGTTTTCGTTCAGCCTTTTCGCCCGGCTTCTTCCAAACGACATCGCCTGGTTTCCGCCAGCCTGCGCCTGCCTCATGAAGAACATCCACAGTACGACCAAGAATCCGATAGGCAGCAAAATAGTCAACAGCATCTGCACCCACTGCGCTTCCATAAACGAAGGCTGCGGCGCTCCATAGTTGACGCCCTTATCGCGCAGATCCTCTTTGAACTTGGCCAGGTTCTGCGAATCGCCAGGGGTGAGAGTGGCGGCAAATTTGTCGCCATTTTTGGCTTCAAAACTAAACTGATCTCTGCCAAAAGTGCCTTTGACTACATCGTGCTTAGCCACCATCTTCCAAACTTCCGACTCACTGACTGTCTTCGAAGCCTTGGTGGCCTGATTGATAGGCAATCTGCCGCTCAGGATCAGCGCTATCAACGCTATGAACGCTACCACAGCTATGTTTTTAAAAAGTCGATTCAAGCTATTCCTCCGGTGTAAATGAACGCACTCACACTACTAGATTATACCACGCTGCAAACGCCCCGGCAAATCAGAAACGATTGATGTAAGAGCTCACTCTTGATAAATCAGCGGAAAGCTGAAAGTGGAAAGCGGA
>JAPLCU010000055.1 GCA_026392045.1 Armatimonadota bacterium | reverse complement strand
CAGCGACCACCGCATAGCATCCCTATCCATATAGGCGCCGCAGTGTTCGTTGAGTGAATTGCGGGAGGTGGTCATTATCACCTCTTCGGTATCCAACGTGATTCCCTGCGAATAAAAATAGTTGAAGAATGAGTTGATATTGATCAGCCAGTTGAAATATGGGTCGTCGCATTCAATAGCATGATTATCCAGCCACTCTCTCGTATGCTGAAACGTTCTGCTCCAGCCCTGCAGCCGAAGCTCATGCGCGGATGCCACCGCTGACACTTCCTCAAGCCCTATCCCAACATATAAAGGTATGGTGATTTCCTCATTTGCCTGAAGCGCGTAAGCATCGGCCACTCTATAATGAATCGCCTTGCCGGAGGGCGCCGATATGCATTCCTTGGTCCAGTTCATGATCCGAGCCTGCCCATCGCCATCCCAAATCTCGGAGGGAGTGACTTCCTGGCTAAGCAAAGCAATGGCAAACATCGGCGTCTGCCCTCTGAACTCGATAACGGGCACGCCCTCTTTCCACGAACTCACGCTGCCGTGCTTGGTCCCATTCAAATCACGGGAAATATTGGCCGTAACGTGGCTGGACTTCCAACACCCTTCCCAGCCAGCCTTTATCTTGACTGTGCTTTGAGTATTGTTCCGAAGAATCAGTAAACACACAAAGCCCCTGCGTTCCAGCGGCGCAAACACAGACGCCCTCACCGTGATCTTCTCAGATTTCGCCGTAAACTGCGGTATCCAATATGAAAGAAGCTCGCTTTCCAAACCGCCTGCGAAAATCTCCACGTCGTCAACCGTCACAGTGGGCTTCAGTAAAGGAAGATCCTCCGAACCGCGCATCTCCACGCATGCCCTGAAGCCTTTGTGCAGAAAGCCCACCTTTCCGATTCCACCGCCTGAGGTAGCGATGTCAGAGATAGATACGAACTCATTTCCGGTAACGAGTTGTTTGATAGAATTATCGATCATCTTCAATCCATCTTCCTGAGCGCCAGCCCACTCAGCAACTTAGGGTAAAAATAGGTCGCCTTCTGAGGCATCTTCTCATCTGCTGCCGCAATATCAAGCACAGACTTGACCGACATCTCATTGAGCAGAAACGCCAGCTGTCTCTCGCCCGAGTCCACCAAATCCATGGCCTCATCGGCGCTTCGCATATATATAATATTCGTCTGATTTCTAAGTTTCTCGTCGTTGATACCAAGCGACCGCTCAAGCGCCAGCTTGTGAAGCACATTAAGCTCAAGATTTCGGCTCGCTTCAGAGCCGCTCAATAACTTGTTCGGGTCAGCCTTTAGCTTCAAAGCAAACGCGCCCGACTTGCCATACATCCCGATCGCGCCCTCGCTCTTCATGTCGGTGAGTATGCTCTGGCGGGAAGATTTCTTCACCTCGAAAAGTGCCGACAGGCTCTCCACGAGGCCGTTCATCAGATCATTCGGCACATTTCCGACCACCCGATGCGTCGGCAGGACAGTCAGATCCTCCTGAAACACATTCGCAATGGTCATCAATATGTAATCCGCGCCCTTTTCGTGCGTCTCTTCAGCATACGCAAGCGCCGTCTCATATCTATGATGCCCATCGGCAATGGCGATCTGCTTATCCTTAAGAAACTCAACTATCCGCGCGATTACGCCTTCATCCGTAATCGCCCAAAGCAGATGCCGCACGCCATCCCGGTCCACCACATCCGCCGCCGGTTCAGCATTCATCTCAGCATCAAGAATTTCATCCAAACGATGCTGCTCATCCGCATACAGCCCGTAGACGCAGTCCAAATTCGACTTAACGGCCCGAATAAGAGGCGCCAAATGAGATTTCGGCTTGGCAAGCGTATTTTCATGCGGCAATACCACCCTGTCAGCATAAGGATGTAATTTCACCGCGCACATTATCCCGCGCACGGTCTTGGGCTCATCATCTCGCTCGAATTGCTGCTCATATATATAAATCGATGGCGTCTGATCCTGGTCCAAAACCCCATCGCCAATCCACTTCTCAAGATATCCGCTTGCGCGCGTATAGCGATTATCAGCATCGTTATCGCCCGCGCGCTCATCACCCAAAATAAGCCTCACGAAGTTGTTTGGATGAAGTTCCTGATAATAGGTATTATCTGTAGGTGATATAATATCATAAGGTGGGCACGTGACCTTACTAAGGTCGCCTACCAATGATCGATTATAACGAATACCCTTAAATGGTGCAATTTCTGCCAAAGTGCGTCTCCTTAACTTACTCGCATGAAAGGGAAATGTCCCTCATAATGCTGACTTATTATATCACACAAGAGGCACATGCGGACAAGAATTGGGTGACAGAGAGAGAGTTCAGTCTTGCGGGAATTGCATGTCATCCTGAACTCGATTCAGGATCTGTTATGCTTAAGGCTTAGATTCCGAATCAAGTTCGGAATGACAAATACACTAAGACTGAACTCTTACCGGACAAGAATTGGGTGACAGACTCTCTTGATAGGGCGTTATATCTAATTGCGCCCGTAACCGTCTAAAGGGAACATATTCGACCGTTTTTGCGTCTCTGATAATTGGAGCATATTACGATATCGAAAGGAAATTGTCTACCTTGGGACTTAAGACACTATTCATAATCTCAATATCCACCGCCAGAATGATCTTCCCCGGCATGCCCATCTTGCCCGGGCAGGAGCCTGGCGCCGCGCTGGACCCGAAAATGATATCCAAATCGGTCACGATGTCCCTCACCAGCGCCAATCGCACAGACGAAATACCGTCGGTGAAAGTTACGGTGCCGGAGGGGCTCAAAGTGGGACCTTTCGTGAAGCTCAGAGTTGAGTTTCCGAAACCCGCACCTGCAACAGCCGTAAAACCTGCGGATTCATCTAAAATGAAAACAAAAATCTATTGGGGCGGCTCGGAAACCATACCATCCGGCCAGCCCAAGATCGAGGACGCAGCATCTGACACATCCGATACCCAGCAAAGCGGCTCATTCGCCTATTGGCCGATAGGCTACAGCGGTGAAAAAGTACCTGGGCCAAATTCCAAATTGGCAGGAAAGTATAGTCTGACTTCGAACTATTGCGGGGAGACATCCATCACTCTGGACAATCAGCAGAGCTTTCTTGAGGGCATAAATCTGATCGGCTTGGGCGATACCGTAGACACCGCCAAACCCATCAAAATAAGCTGGAAAAAGATACCGCGCGCGGTTGGCTACATAGTCAACGCATTCGGCGGCAATGATAAGGAATCCATCTATTGGACATCTTGCTCAGACCCGGACAAAGCCTCGGAAATCGAAACCAGCCCGGTAACCAAAGACGTGACCGCAAGCTACCTGAGCAAGAAACTTCTCCTGAAGCCCGACACCACCTCCTGCACCATTCCCGCAGGAGTATTCAAGGGCTCCACAGACATCATGATCACGGTAACCGCCGTCGGAACAGACAAAATTCAAACAGGCGACGATATGGACACCCAGGTCCTTGTCCGCTCAATAGCAAGCGCCGCGTTGACTGTGAAATAGGTCTTAGGTTGTAGGTTGTAAGTAATAAGTAATAAGATGTTCGGGCGCAATCTCTGATGCGCCCGCAAAAAGTAACATTTGGATCTCGGATGGCACTTACGGGCGGGATTGCAAATCCGCCCGAACAATCGTTGGCTTAATCCTCTCCCATATGCTCCGCAATAGGTATCAGCAGTCTCCGCGCGATCTCAATATCGCCGGTAGATTTCATGCTGCCATCCGCATCGCGGCATGCAAGCATTATCGCCTGCTCGTAATCCACCATTTCATCGGGGTCCTCGAGATTCATCGATGCAATCATTGCAAGCTCATAATCCTGAATCCCCTCGCGAAGCTGCTCCCACCTCAGCGACGACACCGGCCCAGCCTCGCCCGGATACACCAAAAACGTATCCCCGGTCGGCCACTCACCCCAACCGGGGTTGATATACGGCTCATCAGACCAATCGTTATACGCCCAGCGCACGAACCCGTCATAACCGCCCTGCAGCGCCAAAAATGGCAGCATGCGAGACTCCACCAGCGGAGAATTGACGAATGTATTCGGGTGCTCCGGCACCGCGCACACATAAAACGTGGTGCTGGTCTTCTCGGGACAACGCCGAGTAATCAAGCAGATATTATCGGGGTCAAGAAGCTCAGCGATTCCCATGGCCGATCTTTCCGCCGATGCAGGTTCCGCCACGCCCCTGTTATCGAAATCCATCCTCAGTGATAAATCTTCGGCCTTATCACACGTCTCGATTCCGATATCCGTTGCCAGCGCCATTTTAAACTCGGGCGCGTTTTGGGTCACAAACGAAACTACCTTTTCAGCCATTTCAGCAGACAGGTTTCCGAACCCCAAAAACGTCTTATGCATCCAGCCGCGCTCGATCAAGTGCTTCTCAAACGCCTCAAGAAACGCCTTCCAAGCCCGCGTATATTCTTCATCGCCGACATGCATCACTTTCTCGCACCGCTCGCCGGAATCCATGTCAAGATACTGGATTTCGCTCTGGTCGGTTTTTCCGTGCTGCACAATAGAATAGCAATGTATCGCCTTATTGATGCCGCACTCATCATGCAGCTCCACGTACCTATCAAATATAGAGAAATCGAACTCAAACTTGCGCGCCCGCATTCTCCATTCAACCAAGCTCGGATAAAGATCGTGCGTCCGATCTCCAAATGGCTTATAGCAAATCGGCGCGACCATGGTCTTCTGCCCATGCTTAGCCAGGTCCTCAATATAAGGCCTCAGCACAGCGAAGTGTTCCTCAGACCACAAATACACCCGATGCCTGCGAGCAATCGCACGCGGGTTCATCCACACATTCAGGAAGAAATTCCACTCATGAACGCCAGGCAGATCCACATTTATGACCTCAAGCGCCATATCATTCGCTGCGACCTCCACGCCATCCACAATCAGCGCAACCCTGCCTTTGTAAGTCCCCGCGGCAATTCTTTTCGGCACGAAAACATTCATATACAGCGCGGCGGATTTATCAATGGCGAAATCGTCCACCTCATAAAGCGGGTCACACACATTTCCCGCCTCACTGGTGTTCACGACCCCGACGAGCCTCATACCGCCCGCAGGAACGGGGATCACATCGCTCCCGCAAACCAGGTCGCTGAAAACCAGCCGCGCTGACTCCACCGGCACATCTGCAATAACAAGCGCCACAAACGAAGTAACAGCATTGCGGCAAGAAAGCGCCTTCAGAGGCACATTCGGCACCTCGGGCGGCTGTTGATCAGGCGCCGGCGGCCGAAGCAGCGGCTGCCAGGCCAAAATTTTATATATAGACAATGGATATTCCTCTACAAGCTCTATGATGACCGGTTTGCACATCGGCACTACCGTATTTTGCCCTAAGAAGAGCATAATGTCAATGGCAATAATCAAATTGGCGCAAAATTAGAGGAATTCTTTTAATCGGCACAAACCCAGCATCAGGATAAAATTCCTGATTCACATGAAGGAAATTTGTGTTGTATTGCGAACTATAAAATTATATAGCCCTATTGCCAGGGTAACAGGAGGTTTTAATGGAACAATCGGCCAGTTCATCTGCAGCAATTGCAGATGCTATGAACATGTTAAAATCGGGAAGTGTCGACGAAACGATAATTATCCTGAAAGCAATATCTGCCGACACTCCCAATGACCCCCAGGTTTATACATGCCTTGGCGTGGCTTACACCCAGAAAGGTGACAAGCAAAACGCCATAAGGTCATTTAAGAAATCACTTGCGCTGCAGGAAAACCCCAAGGCACATTACAACCTGGGTCTGGCTTATGAATCAGCAGGAATGAAAGACGACGCTGCTCAATCCTACCGCAGCGCAGTTTTATTAAACCCTACTTACACACTGGCTTTGCAAGCCATAGAAAGACTCGCCTCCACAATTATCACACCAACACCGACCGCCGAAGAACAAACAATCATAGCCCAGGCGCCAATCTCGCCCGATCCGACCATAATGGGCGAGCCGCCCCCAGTTGTGCCGGAGCCTGCAGTTATCGGCCATGTGCCCGATTTCGGCTCCACATTCGCCAACCCTGGCGCTCCCCCAGACTTCGCGCGCGAAGAAGCTGAAAGAGCACAATAGAAGGTGCAATACTTGGCGGGCTTGTCGGATTATGGGTAGGTTATACCTGCGGCGATGATATGCAAGGGCTGCTTGCAGGGGCTGTGATCGGTGCGGTCGTTGGATTACTTACGGGTTTAATCGGCGGAGCAGGTATATTCGCTCTATTTTACATGCTTTTCTACGCGTTTTTCGTAGGAGTTTTCGGGTTATTTGTGGGTAGAATGGTCGAATCCAGCATCAATTAACCCCGAGCATTCAGACAAAAAGACCCTGCGGTCAATTGGCCGCAGGGCTCCGCAGCGAAATATCCGCGGAAAAGAATCTACCACAACAATCGAAAGGAGAAGAGAGCTCCCACGCGGCTCAACACCGCTGGAAGCAATAAGTGTTTACCCTGGCATCTCTTGACCTAAACGCATACGACGTTCGGGCGCAATCTCTGATGCGCCCGAAGCCCCTAACCAGGCATCTTTGGTTGTGCTCATGCTCAAGTAGCCTGCAAATCCTTTTTCATGATAGCACAAGGCATCTCAATCCCAGTTCGGAAACGATGAATGGCTTCTTGCTCAAACTTAAACCCGACTCGATCATAGAAAGCTACTGCGTTAAGCGATGCTTTCACGTGCAGTGTATGCACACCCAAACGATGTGCTTCCTCTTCCAAAGCTTCGAAGAGCTGTCTTCCGATGCCGCGTCTGGCGTAAGTAGGAAGCACATAGACTGCGCCAACCTCGCCGCTCTGCGCGTGAAGGCTCGAAAAGCCCACAACCGTGGAGTCAAAGTCTTCTGCAACAAACACAGTGCCGTGCTCGATGGACTTGCTGAAGCCTTCTATTGCGCGGCTGTGGCTCTCTTCCGGCGTTAGCCCGCCTGCCCAAGCTTCAATCTGCTCTGGGCTGTAGTGACTCGTCCCTATACAGCGAATGGCTTGAGTCTGTATAAGCCAGAGGGCTTCCGTATCTTTTATCTCTGCTTTACGTATTATCATTTATTATCTCAGCAGCAGCCAATTACCCCTTCCGGGGCTTTCCGCTTTCCACTTTCAGCTTTCCGCTCTCATTTCACCCTCTCCCAAATCGGCGCAATCCGCTCCTTCCCCGCCTCACCCGCAACAATCGGAGTGATGCCGGTGATCTTGCAGAGGTAGACCAGCGAGCGCACGTGGTCGCCTATTACGCCTTGCACGTGGTTTGCGGGGAAGAGGGCTATAAACTCATCGAAACTGCAGCCCAGTTTGGCGTGGACGTGGGGCCAGGTGGGGTTGGAGAGATTATTAATGCGTTTTCGCTCATCGGCGGGCAGGTCGAGTACCTCGCCCTTGGTGATGAACATGAACGGTTTTTCATCCCACAGGCCGAGCCTGGCAAAGGTGAAATCGCCTGGAGCGGCGTCGAACTCCACAGACGCGCCTCCCGCCTTGAAATAGAAGCTCAGGGCAGGGTGGAAGGAGATCTTCTTGAAGTTCTCGGCGGGGTCATACGAACGCGAGGCATACCAGCTCGCGTGGTTGCCGGAATTGCACCAATCCCAGGCGTCGAGCTCGGGCAAGTAAAGGCGAACATCCATAAACAGCGTTGGCAGGCCGCCGGAGATATACTTCATGAGCTGCATGGTTATGGCGGCGAATGCATCCGCCTCGGTCGCGCAGACCATCGGTTCCTTGGGGCCGCGCCAATCGTAGGGGTCATTCATCACCATCTCAGGCACATCGCCGAGGGTATAATGCTCGGTAAGCTCGCGCTGACCCTTGAGACCGCAGAAATCGAAGCCCTCCTCCTGGTTTACGCGCTCCATGGCCAGATAAATGCGAATCTGGCGTTCGAGGGTCTCGGGGGTGAGCATGTTGCCATCATAAAGCAATCTATCGCCCAGCAGCTTCTCAAACCATTTGCGACCCTTTTCCACATCGGCCTTGCTGAATTCTTCAGCATATTTCACCAGCAAATACTGGTCGATCTGGTAACAATTGCAGCCGAGCGCCTTAATGGTGGGGGTGAGGTGAAAATAACCTGTCTCCATACCCATCGAATGGCCGCCGTAGAGGCCGTAGACTTCGTTTTTTATGGTGGTGGCAGCATTTGAAGCTCGAACCCAGTCAAACACATTGCGCTGGGTCGCTGGGTCGTCTATCTCGCCAACAATCCTATGCGTGCGCTTACCGGCCTGCCGAAGCGCGCCGTCGGTGGCAAGCAGCCCAACATTACCCGGGTACTGGCCATTATTGTTAGAAAGCGACAGAATCGGCACATCGCGCCCGAAGCAGTTGATAAACGGCCACGCGAGGAATGGGAAATCCCACACGTTGTAGCACATAATCACCTGCTTGCAACCCTTGCGCACAAGCTCCTCGCCAACTTCCTGCGCTACCCGCACGCCGGTAATGATCTTGCTTGCGACCACTATCTCGGGCGCAGAACCATCGACGTTTTTCAGGCCATTGCGCAAAATATCGGCCCATTTATTAACCACAGCTATATTTGCCGGGTTGTTCAGGCTGTAGACATGCTCGCGCTCATCATTGAGCATAGCGATTCCAATTGGCGTTGTTCTCATTCATAACCTCCGGTTATTTAAGTCTGAAAGTCAAAAGGTCAAAAAGTTAGCAAAAGCTCACTTTTGAGAGACAATAAGATAATCCAGCATCCTGAGCTCCGTCGAAGGGCGCGGCCAAGTTTAGTCACATCTTTCTTCGTAGCCGCATACTTCGACGGGCTCAGCATGCTCACTTTAATCTATGCCCTGGGTTCGTAAGTCACCAAATCAAACGAATCCCGCACAATCTCGCGGGCTTTATCAAGCGAACCTATCTGGCCCAGTCCCATCGCCTGCACAAGCACATTTCCGATGGCAGTTGCCTCAACCGGGCCTGCGATCACCCGCCTGCCCGTGACATCGGCTGTAAGCTGGCAAAGGAGTGTGTTCTGCACGCCGCCGCCGACGATGTTAATCTGGTCAATCTTCCGTCCGCGAAGCTCTTCCATTCGCTCGATCACCCACTTATACTTCAGCGCAAGGCTATCGAGCGCCGCGCGAATCACTGCGCCCTCGTCCTGGGGAACCGGCTGATTGGTGTTTCGGCAATATTCGCGAATCTTTTCGGGCATATCGCAGGGCTTCAGGAAGCTCTCATGGTCAGGGTCGATCACACTTCTGAAAGGCTCTGCGGCGGCGGCTCGGCCAATGAGCTCATCCCATGAATAATCGCGCCCGGCCTCGGCCCAAACCCGCTTGCATTCTTGAATCAGCCACATGCCCATGACATTGCGCAGAAAGCGAATATTACCTATTCCACCCTCGTTGGTGAAATTGAATGCAAGGCTCTGGTCGTTTATAATCGGTTTCTCAGTCTCAATTCCCACCAGCGACCATGTTCCGGAGCTAATATACGCGCTGTCCTTACCCACCAACGGCGCTGCGGCCACCGCCGATGCAGTGTCGTGACAGCCGACCGCTATCACCGGAATCTCAGGCGCGCCAGTCTCAATTGCAACGCTCGCGCTGAGCTTGCCGAGCACGGTTCCGGGCTGAATTATCTTGCCAAGAATGCGCGAGGGAATGCCGAACTTGTCCAGCAGGTCCGTCGCCCACGTGCCTGTATTCGGGTTCAGCATCTGTGAAGTGGAAGCAATGGTAAACTCATTCGCCTTAACACCCGTGAGCCAGAAATTGAACAAATCCGGCATCATCAGCAAACTTTGGGCGTTTTCGAGCGCCCAAGGGTTGTTTATTGCCACCGAAAGAAGCTGATAAAGCGTGTTTATTTGCATGAATTGAATGCCGGTCTGCGCATAGACCTCAGAGCGTGGCAGAAGTTTGTCACCCTCTTCAATCATACCATCCGTGCGCGAATCACGATAATGGCGCGGCATTTCGATCAGCAAATCATTCGGCCCGAGCAAGCCGAAGTCAACCCCCCATGTGTCGATTCCAATTCCAGCTATATCCGATCCAAAATTGCGAACAGCAAGTCTTATACCCTGCTTTATCTCATCCAAAAGGCGAAAAGCATCCCAATAAGCGACGCCATTAACATACACTGGCCCGTTCCAGAATCTATGCACTTCTTCAAGACGCAGCTTCCCGCCATCAATAACTCCAAGCACAGCCCGCCCGCCGGAAGCGCCAAAATCGAACGCAAGATATTTGTTAGCCATAGAATCACTTGTTCTTTCTTAATCACGGAAGCACGGAATTTGGGAAACATGGAAGGGAATCGAGACCAGAAAACGCCGCACTCAGTCATTCCGAGCGTAGTGAGGAATCTGCTTTTTCCCTGCCTTCTGTGCTTCCCGTTTCCGTGATAAAACTCTCTAAACCCGCTTATTCATAACGGCCGCCTCATAAGCTTCGATCTCGCCTATCCAATCGGCGCCTGCCGGGATGTTGGATTTTGCGCAGTAGTAGTTCCATACATCACCTACGGGCATCGCTTTCATTTCGTCCAATAGCGCGAGGCGCTGGAAGAGCCTGTCGGTATTTTCGTAGTCTTTAAGCTGATCTTTCGGCTCAAGAAGCGCCGAAAGAATTGCCCGCAGCGCAGCCCTCGAACCGATAACCCATGCGGCTACTCTATTAACCGTGGCATCGAAGTAATCCAGCGCGATATTCACCCTATCAAGGCCGCAGCGCACAACTTCCTGCATCACCGCCAAAAGCTCGTCGTTTGTAATAACAACATGATCGCTATCCCAGCGCACCCCGCGGCTCACGTGCAGCAGCAACTCAGGGCAGTATAGCAGTATTGAGGAAATCTTATCAGCAACTGATTCGGTCGGGTGGAAGTGGCCCAAATCGAGGCACAGCATCAGATCGTTTTTGAGCGCATAGCCCATATATAACTCATGCGAACCAACCACGCAGCTCTCGCTGCCGATGCCGAAAAGCTTACTTTCGACCGAGTCTTTAATCGTCCAAGGGGGATAAATAGTCGAGTAAATTTCGTCCAAAGACTCCTTCAAGCGGGTGCGTGAGGCGAGTCTATCCACTGGAATATCCTTGAATCCATCTGGAATCCAAAGATTGTGGGTTGAAACACTTTCAAGCGCGCTGCTGAAATATGATGTAATCGCGCGTGCGCAGTCGCAGTGCGCTATCCAGAAATCGCGAATTGCCTTGTCCTGATGGCTTAGGGTGAAGCCATCATCTGCCTTGGGGTGTGAGAAAAGGGTCGCATTGAAATCAAGCCCGAGGCCATTGGCTTTGGCCCATGCCACCCAATTCGCGAAATGCTCCGGCGCTATTTCATCGCGGTCAACAAGCTTTCCGCCAAACTCGCCGTAAATCGCATGCAGGTTCAAGCGATGCTTGCCGGGTATCAGCGAATAGGCCTTCTCGAGATCAGCGCGAAGCTCATCAGCCGTGCGCGCCTTGCCGGGATAATTGCCCGTGACCTGCAGCCCGCCGCCCGAAAGCTCAGCGCCGGGTTTCTCGAAACCGCCCACATCATCACCCTGCCAGCAATGAATCGAGAGCGAGACCTTTGAAAGCTGCTCGATGGCCGCGTCCGTATCAACGCCGAACTCGGCAAAGCGTTCCTTTGCGATTTCATAAGCTTTATCAATATTTTGACGGTTCATGCAGTCTCCTATAGTGCTTTGGCAACGGGCAGATCAGAGATCCTGCCCGAACAGTTTCGTGACTTTCTGCCATCGGCCCATCCAACTATCGGACTATCAGGCCATTACGGGCTCATCACCTGACCGCCGGTTACGTTTATCGCCTGACCGGTCATATAACTCGACTGTTCCGAAGCCAAAAACACGACCAGGTTGGTAACATCATCATAACTCGTGCCTCTGCCGAGCGGAACCTGAGATTCGTATTTCTTGCGCACTTCTTCCTCGGTGCAGCTCCAGCGCTCCGCATATTGCGCGTAGAGGCTGTTTACCCACAGCGGCGAATCCAGCAAATTGCCAGGGCAAATAGCATTTACTCTCACCCCAAACGGCGCCATCTCAAGCGCCAGGCTCTGGGTCAGCCCTATCCCGCCGAACTTGCTTGCCGCATAAGCCGAGTTCTTAAAGCTGCCGTGCTTGCCTGATTTGGAATTAATCTGGATAATTGACCCGCTTTTCTGCTCCGCCATCACTTTCGCTGCCTCGCGCGCGCAGATGAAGTAACCCAGCAGATTGACCTCCATCACGCTGCGCCAGTCCTGCGTGGTGAACTCGCGAATATCGCCCGCCTTAAGTATGGCGGCGTTGCAAACCATAATATCCAGCTTGCCGAAAGTGTCCATGCAGGCTTTCACCATCGCTTCAACGTCTTCGTCTTTGGTAACATCCGTTTTTACCGGCAGAGCCTTTACGCCATACTTCGACTCAACCGCCTCCGCCACCTTCCGGCAGCTCTCGAAATTTATATCAGCGATCACAACATTAGCGCCCTCGCCAGCGAGCCGCTCGACAATAGCCTCGCCCAAACCCTGCGCGCCGCCCGTAATAATCGCGCTTTTACCTGCAAATTGTCTGTTATCGCACACTTGACATTTCTCCTTGCAGTTGTAAGTAATAAGTAATAAGTAATAAGTAATAAGTCCGGAACAAACGCCCCGCTGCCAGCTACTTACAACTTAAAACTTATAACCTATAACTGGTCGATCAGCTTCTTCCTATCCAACTCATCAGGACGGGTGTAAATCCTATCCACGCTTTCCTGCGCCATATAATTCGGGCCGCCGAAGTTGAAAGTGCCCGCCAGGACCTTTGCTGTCTTATCCCACATCGCCGTTATGCTTTTTACTTCTGATGCAGTGTTGCCGATGGCTATCAGGCCATGGTTTTGCATAAGAATCGATTTTGGCCGCTCGCCGTATTCGGCTATGTAAATATTCACAGCATCTCGAATGGCGCGGCCCAGCATTACGCCGGGGTCGGTGTAGTCTATATATGCGGGCGCTATGCCGCAGCAGACTATTTCATCAGGGAAAAGCCTGCCCATGGTGAACTCTCTCCACGCTGCCGAGCAGGTGATGGCGTTTACCGAAATCGGGTGCGTGTGGCCAACAAAACCTACACCCGGCAGGCTAAGTAAATATGCATGAAAAAGAGTCTCGATGGACGGCGCCAGCTTGCTTTCGTTGTTTATTGTAGCGTCTAAAAGACGCGTTTTGACCTCAGAATCACTCATCTCAAGGCCGTCCAGCATATCCAGCGCCTTGCCGAAGCACACTTCAACGATTCCGTCTTCGGTGATATTACTGAGCTGCGCGCCACTGGCCTTTACGAAAAAGCTATCTTCACTGATCTTTGCCGAGGTGTTACCTTCGCCCAGAATGGCAAATTCGCGGCCCTCCTCGCCCAACCACCGCGACATATCTATGAGCTGCCCTAAGACGTTTTCTCTTGCTGACATTATTGTTGCTCCTGTCGAAACTACAGTATGGACCTCACAGCCATAATTATATCATCCCTGCTCGGAACGGCTGCATCTTCCAGCGGCTCGCTCATAGGCATTGGGACATCTTTCGCTGCCAGCACCACTGGATGCGCGTCGAGATAATCAAACCCGAGGGTGCCATCACTAAACCGATATTCCATCACCTGCCGCACTATTTCCGAACCTACCCCGCAGCGGGTGTAGCCTTCTGAAACGGTTATCAGCTTGCCGGTCTTGCGGACTGAATTGGCTATGGTCTCCGCATCCAGAGGCGCCAGGGTGCGCGGGTCAATCACTTCGACGCTAACTCCCTCTTTCTCAAGCTCCAGCGCGGCGTCCATGGCGAAGTGAAGCTGGCGAGAATAGGCGACGACAGTTGCATCCCTGCCTTGTTTCTTCACATCCGCCACCCCCAGTGGAATTATATAATCCTCGCTCGGGACAGGCCCCATCACCCCGCTGTAGAGCACTTTATGCTCTATGAAAATCACGGGGTTGTCATCGCGAATTGCCGCCTTGAGGAGGCCTTTGGCGTCATACGGGGTCGAGGGCATCACAACATAAAGCCCTGGAATATGCACGAGCCATGCTTCCAGGCTCTCAGAATGGTGCGCCGCAATGCTCCTGCCAACGCCGCCCTCGGTGCGCAGCACGCACGGGACTTTGGTTTTGCCGCCGAACATATAGCGGTTGTAGGCCATGTTGTGCACAACCTGGTCCGACGCGATTGTTATAAAATCTATATACATAATCTCTGGAATCGGCCTCAGACCGCGCATAGCAGCGCCAGCTGCGGCTCCCGCTATTGCTGCTTCCGAAATCGCCGTATCGATTACGCGCTCAGGGCCAAACTCGTCAAAAAGCCCCCGCGTGGCGGCGTAGGCGCCGCCGTAAAGCCCGACATCCTCGCCAAGAATCACCACGCTCTCGTCGCGCTTCATTTCTTCGCGCTGCGCCTCAACAATCGCCTGGCCGTAGGAAAGAATCGGCATGCCGTGCTTGGCCTCGAACTCAGTCCGACCTGCCTTGTTGAGCTTGGGAAGCGCGCTTTTCACGGCCCCGCCGGATTGCTCACGGCCATACGCGCGGATGTCGTCTTCTATTCGTTTAATCTTTGCCGCGAGGGGTTTTTCAGCAGCTATCTGAGAGGCTAGAGTCACCGGGGCAGGATCGACATATACATCGTCCATAAGCTCGCTCGCGTGCGGGAATGGGCTGTCGATGCCAAATTTGGTGGCTTCTTCGATTGTGATTTTGGCCTTATCGCGAATGGCGTCCATCTCGGCTTCAGTTAGCGTGTTGCTCTCGGCGAGCTTCTGACGCAACACAACAATCGGGCAGCGCTCTTTCCAAGCGGCCTCTTCTTCCTTGGTGCGGTAAATGCGCTGGTCGCTGATGGAGTGGCCGAACCAGCGATAGGTTTTTGCCTCTATGAGGGTGGGGCCGCAGCCCTTGCGCGCACGGTCAACCGCCTTCTTCACGGCCTCGCGGACAGCGAAAACATCCATACCATCAACTATCTCGCTGGGCATACCATAAGCGGCAGCCCTATCAACTACATGCTCAACGCATGAAGCCTGCCCCGCATTCTCAACGCACTTCGCATTGAACGGCACGCTCATTCCGTAGAGATTATTTTCGCAAATATACACAATAGGCAGGCCGCCGAGCATGGTCGCGCCCATGTTGAGCGCCTCATGGAAGCTGCCGGTGTTGGTGGAGCCATCGCCGAAGAAGCACAGGACGACATTATCCGTGCCTTTGATCTTCTCCGCCAGCGCCGCGCCCGTGCCGATGGGGATGTTGCCGCCGACAATGCCGGTGGAGCCCAGATTGCCCTTTTGAACGTCGGCGATGTGCATGGAACCGCCTCTGCCCTTGCAATAACCCGTCGATTTGCCCATCAGCTCCGCCATCATTTTGTTCCAATGCTCCTGACGCTCGGCTTCGGTTTTCGCGTGCTTATCGCCTATAGCGCCGCAGTGCCCATGCCCGCGGTGAGTGCTGGCGATAACATCGTTCTCGGTGATAACTGAAATAGCGCCGACCGCAACCGCTTCCTCACCCGCATACAGATGCGATGCCCCCTTGATCTGGCCGATTTTCAAAAGCTCCGCTACTTTCTCCTCGAAAAGACGAATCTCATACATCTGGCGAAGATAATCGGCAAGCTGGTCTTTGCTAAAGCTCTCGGCAGGCATTTTGGCTGCTCCTTGCATTGGATGCTGCATGTGCGTTATTGTTCGTTTTGACGATCTAGCTGCACCTATACTAACACCGGAATAGATAGCTGTCAAGAAAATAGGGGAGGGCGAGGCTCCCGCCGAGCCTTGCAGCTGCGAAGAAGAACGGCTCAGGGGGACCTTCGCCCTCCCGTGGTCGCAGCGACGTAATTATCGTTTCTGAGCTTTTCAGGTTCTTAGGAGGTTTTCAGCTTTCATGGTTTCGCATCTTGCTTTAACTGCTGCTTTTAAGATATGCACGGCTTCATCATTGGTAAGTTTATCCATCCAGAGAGTCAGATCGAAGTGAGTTTTTTCGGCTCTTTCCTTGCCGAATAAGGAAACCAGGAAGCGGTGACGGTCGTGGTCTGAATGCTTAAGCTTGGCTACCGCGTCATCATAATGCATTCCTTCGAATTTGATCATATTCTGAACGCGGGTCTCAAAGGGAGCGTCTATGCGCACGTGGAGCGCATTTGACAGGATAAAGTTGGCGCCTCGGCCAAGAATTATAGCATTTCCGAGCTTTTCGATGGAGATGACTGCTTTGGCGAGATGGCGAACGTATAAAAAGTCGCCCATTTCATGGTCACCAAGGGCGGCTCTTGCGATGAGCTCGATTTCGGAGATGGTGCTTTCGTCAAAGGCTTCGACAACCTTTCGCGAAACATCTGCGTCCTTGGCTATAGCTTCGATGAGTTCTTTGCCCCAAAAGCTCCAACCGAGTTCTTCGGCAAGTTTTTCGGCTATAACGCGTGCGCCGCTGCCCATTGTTCGGGAAATAGTGATGACAAGATTCGGCAGACATTTGCCTTTCTCCGAATCCTTATGGCGGGATGACTCGGATTTGCGCACTTGGCTGCTTACAAGTTCTTCAATAGACTTTGGCACAAGAACCTACCTCCAGTTCAACGTTGTGTCGATATGGCAAATTTCTACATCCATGCTCATTATACCTCCGCATTTCAGAAATAGGACCAATATAGTTGCCCTAAATGTATAAATTTATATTGACACTCCAGAAAGTTGCTTGCTATACTATGTTAACAACTTAAAAACGTTAAGCGAGTAAGGTTACCCCAACTTGGGGTTGAAAAGGGAAGACGGTGAAATGCCGTCGCGGGCCCGCCGCTGTAACCGGGGACGAAACCGGCTTTATCCACTGCGGCGCCGAAAGGCGCTGTGGGAAGGAGCCGATGTAGATTGATCCGGAAGCCAGAAGACCTGCCTTATCGCAAGATACGCAATATACATCTTCGGAGGCAAAGATGGCGGTCACAGATAACACGGCATGTGTGTATCGGGTTCCCGGCCAAAAAATCTTCCAAGATGGGCCTGGAGCCCGTTTTGGTTGTTATAGCGGATTTTCCCTCATAGAGCTGCTGGTGGTAATAGCGATTATCGCCGTGCTGGCGTCTATCCTATTTCCTATGCTCGTCACGGCGCAAGCCAATGGCAAGCGTGTGAAGTGCATTTCCAACCTCAGGCAGATCTCTGCGGCCTGGCAAGCGTATGCTGACGACAACATCGGGCGCGCGTGTCCATCTTACTACAGCAAAGGCGATGGCATTGATTATTCCTGGGATGCCAATATCGATAACCGCACCAATCCGCCGATCACTAAAATGGGCATTCTGGGGCCATACCTCAAGAATGGCGCCATCAACGCCTGCCCGATGCTCAAAGGCGGCGCGTGGGGCAGAGAATACACAGGTTATGCCTACAACGCCAGCTACATCGGCGGCGACCCGTATAATAAAGCTCCAAGGCTCAAAATTCCTTGCTTGCTGAGTGAAATAACCCAGTCATCGCGCACGGCTATCTTCGCGGACGGCGGCTATGGCAGTAATCCGGTATTGCCTCATAATTATCTGCGTGCCCCGAGCGATGATCAGCTTTTTGCTTATGGTACGGTTCATTTTCGCCATCTGGGTCTGGCCACGGTGGCTTATGCGGACGGTCATGTGATAGCCGTCAAGACCAAATATAACTGTGATACGGAATCTGCACCCGAGTGCGGAGCGCTTTCGGAGGACGATTCGGCTTATGATCTCAAATAGAGCAGGAGTTAGATACATGGCGGGAGCGACTGCGATTTTATTTATTGCGTCGGTCGGCCCGGCTGTCGCTGAAATAGACATGTTCGCGTCGGATGTCGTTAATGCCGTTGGCCTTGGGGAATCGCCCTATAACGATGCTTTAGCGGTGTTGGGCAAACCTACGCTGAAGTTTAAGGAGCCTAATGGTAATGTGTTCGCCTCTTCCCTGGTGGCAGGGCCGTGGAACACCGATTTGGCTGGAAGCCCGATAATCACGACCATCGAATCAGGCGGCGAGCTCACGGCAGTGTTCGCAACGCCTATCGAAGATGACCCATCCAATTGGTATGGCATGGATTTCATAGTTTTCGGCAACGCGGCATTTAACGGGAGCACTGGTATCTATATTACTCCAACCACCAATATGGAGACTTATAGGATATCATCAACCGCCAGCGGCAGGTGGGAGAAATCAGTGGTGAGCGTCAGTCAAGATGCCAACGGCCCCTGGTATACATACACAACTGGCCCGTATGCTGATGATTTCGCTCCGACCCAAGCTTATGCCTGGGATTATATAAATGACACTTGGGGTGCGGAGATGGATTTAACCAAACCCGTTGACCCCGCGCTGACCACGGCCAGCTTCATAAGCAAATATGCCGCAGATGCAATAGATATGTATAAAAGTTCGGGGGGCGGGACGGCATTCAACCTCGATTCGCTCAATTTACCCGTAAACGCTGCAGGGCGAAAGTGGATTAAGTATATTAAAATCACCGGCAATGGCGGCGAGCTGGACGCGATTTCAAGGGTCGGCCACACCATCGAACCGATTTCCATCGGGCAGGCCAAGAGCTTGCCGGATGGAACGAGAGTGATTCTGACGGAACAGATAGTCTCTGCAGGTACAGATGATTTTGGTGACTGCTGCTATTTGCAAACTAAAAATATGCCCTTCGCTATAAAGGTAACTGGCAGGATAGTGGAGCGCGATAAGAAAGTTAATGTGGAGGGGGTGATGACTACTGTCAATGGTGAGCGGGAAATTCAAGCGACTTGCATGGAGATAATCAACGAACCGACGCCGTAATGGCGCGGAATAATCAGAAGGAGAAAGAAATGAAAAGAATGATTGCGATTTTGATCCCGGTAATGATGTTTGCAGGGGTCGCGGCGAATGCCTACAATTTTGGTGACGTGAAGATCGAGCAGTGGGTGGGCGGTGGAAGCAATTCTGCTGTAGTTGTTGTGGATTTTGGATCAAAGTCTTATGCGTTCGGTTACAACTGGGAAGGCACAAAGTCTGGCGCTGATATGATTGTAGATATAAACTCTGCAAATATCGGCATGGTGCTCAGCTATTCTATCGATCCTGCGTATGGCATTTTCGTATCTGATATCGCCTATAATAATCAGGCAAAGCGCGCCACCACTGGTTTATGGCCGGGTTGGAGTTATTATAACTCAACTGATGGAGAAAGCTGGTCAGGCTCGTTTACTGGCGCCAGTGACAGAACCCTTGTAAACGGCACATGGGATGCCTGGAATTACACTGGGTTCGACCCTATCACATATATGGCAACTGCGCCAGACCCAGTCACTCCAATGGTCCCGGAACCGTCTTCTATTATGACTCTTTGTTCTCTGATTGGCCTTGCAGGCTCGGCTAAACTCCTCAGCTTCCGCCGCAAGTAGCCAATTTCCGTAATTTAGATCGCCATGGAAATCTGTTCCAGGGCGCAGTGTCTAGATCGCCATGGAAATCTGTTCCAGGGCGCAGGTGTTGCTAGATCGCCCTGGAAATCTGTTCCAGGGCGCAGTGTTGCGGAAATCTGTTCCGCCAGTATAGCCCTGGTAGGTGAACTGGCGGATCGTAATGGTTATGCGTCCAACTCGCCACCCTGAGGCTCACCACTCTGCCATCCTGACGTTCCAACTCGCAAATCTGAGGCTCACCACTCTGCCATCCTGAGGCCACTCGAAGGATGAGCAGCATGCTAACCTCATAAGATTAACCGCCCCATCCCTTGAGTTCTATCGGGAAACCCCTTTCTCGATACCGTCGCAGCGCCTCGCAAGTAACCATTCAAGCAATTGAGGCATTTTTTGTCTGCAAAGCCATCAAACACTCCGTCCCCTATTATTCTTGTAAAAGTCCAAAAAAAGTATTGACAACGTAACAGTGTTATGTTACAATTGCCTGTAGAAGGAAGTGCAACTGAACCAATGCAAACTGGAGATTTGGCGATGGACGATATTGAGAAGAGCAAGATGAACCCCGAGCCGCCGAGCCAAGAGCGCTGCGCCGAAGAGATATCCAAGAAAGACTTACTGCATAAGACGGGGATTTCTTACGGGCAGTTCTACCGATGGAAGCGCATGGGGCTGATTCCCGAAGCATGGTTCCGCCGGCGTTCTACCTTCACCGGGCAGGAGGCCTTTCTACCTCGTCAGAAGGTATTGGACCGGATCGCACACATCCAGGAGCTGAAGGATCGCCTGTCACTGGACGAGATCGGCGAAATGCTGTCGCCTGACGCTGTCCGCCGCACCTACATGCTATCCGAGGTGCGAGCTATGGGCATATTCCAGCTTCGTGCTCTGGAGATTCTAACCTCGGGGCAGGAGCGCGAGGAACTGCGCTACCCGCATCTGCTTGCGCTGATGCTAATTCAATGCCTGCTGGCGACTTCGCTCGGCGAAGACACGATTCGCCAGGCTGTTGAGACGCTCCTGGAGCGATTCGACGATATTCACGACGATACGGCTGAGAAGTTTCTGGTCTTGGCCGTCCATGACGGAGTTACGATCTCCGCGCTGCACACCGGCGCTTGTCTATTCGATGGCAGCACTGAAGTGGTAGCGTCGGTGAACCTGAATGTATTGGTAGAGGAGCTGAACCTCCGGCTACGCGATTCGGAGGCGAGATGAAAGGAGAATGGCTATGGAAACTGGAAACATGGGCAGTATAACGATCTCTGGTTCGGGGAAAGCGAGTGGTGGGGTCTACGAAGACATAACAGTCTCCGGATCAGGCAAGGTTACTGGAGACGTCCAGGCACAAACTGTTCGAATCTTTGGCGCTGCAACGTTCGATGGTAGCGTGAATGCATCTAAACTTGACGGATCGGGGTCTCTTGCAATTGCCTGTGACCTTGAATCAATGGAAACCAAGTGCTCTGGGTCTCTGCGAGTCGGCGGAAATGCGAAGTGTGAAAAGCTGAATGTATCTGGCTCTGTAAGCATCAAGGGAAACGTCAAGGTTGGAGCTACGCACATCTCCGGTCGCGCTGAGATCGGCGGTGACTTGGAGGGGGAACATGTCCGGTCGTCAGGGGCGCTCAATGTCGGTGGGCTTCTTAGCGCTGATATGATAGAGATGAATCTCAATGGGCGCTCAAGAGTACGGGAGATAGGTGGCGAGCGCATCACGGTCCTGACCGGGAATAGCGCCGGCAACTGGATGCTCCGTTTTGGCTGGCCCTCGAAGGAGGGAATACTCGAGGTAGAAACTATTGAGGGAGACTATGTTCATCTTGAGGCAACGACGGCCAAGGTCGTGCGAGGTCGGCAGTTGAAGATCGGCCCAAACTGCCGCATCAAGCGCGTCGAATACGGCGAATCACTGCAGATTGACCCAAAGGCTAATGTCAACGAGATCATCTTTACCGGCGAGGGCACACCACCCGCAATAGATCATAGCCCGTTAGGGCATTCCGAGTGTCGACCCGAGTGCGGCGGCAGTTGGCAGGTGCGGTTTGGCACGCAGGAAATCCGAAATCCCGTGCTGCGTGTAATCGCGGCAGTTCTAGGGTTGGGAATTGCCGCTGTAGCGGTTGTCTTTGCGGTATTATTGACAGGCTCCGTGATGGGTTTGACGTTCGGATTCGTGCTGTTGCTGTTGCTGGTCCTCGCAGGAGGAATCCCGCTGCTCGTCCTGGGGGCGTTGGTTCTCAATATTTTGTTGCTTCCTATCCGTATTGTTCAAAAATGTTTTGGGCGCAAGTCGTATTGATAGCGCCAGCTGAAGAGTTCTTACAATCTCCCGTAGATCGCCAAATCTATGTTCACATTTCAGCTTTCTGTGAGTCTAATTACATGATTGAATCACTCAACAGTAAACGGAGGAAGAAAGCATGTTTCATAAAATATCATCGGCAGTTGTTCTGGCAGTATTATTTGCATGCTCACTAGCGCAAGCGGACTCGTTGTCCGGCAGAGTAATAGATGAACAAAACAAGCCAGTCTCGGGTGTCAAAGTCCATGCCGCGCTTTCTACTAACGATAAAGTGTGGAACCAGGCAATGACCAGCGAGAACGGTAATTTCACAATGGCCGATCTTCCAATAGGGCATTACAGGTTGATTCTGAGCAAGCCAGGGAACTTCTTTGCGCATCAAGTGGAAGCAGAAGTTAAAGCGGGGCAAACCGGCATAGTTCCGGATATCATCGCTTTGCGCGGGGTTATTGTAAGCGGACGCGTGATTGACGCCGACACCGGAAAGCCTGTTGCCGGGGTGTTTCTTGATGTGGATCTGCTTGAAAATAACCCTCATAAATGGTACAAAACGGACAAAAATGGAAAATATGAGCTTCGGGCAATACCCGGCGTCTCCAAACATATTTATTATTGCCGCAGCAACTCATTGTATATGGCAATGGATCAGAAGGATCTTCCCATAAACGTCACCGGTCCTCTTTCAAACGTGGAGTTCAAGATCAAAAAAGGGAATATTATTTCTGGAACGGTGCAGGACGAATCAGGCAAACCTATTATGAATGCCATAGTAATCGCCACCTCTGGAGATCCAGCCTATTCTGATGCGCAGGGACACTTTAAGACAGCCGTTCGGTCGATGCCAGACAGGAACCCGGTTATTTTCACAACCCTGACAGTTTTGCAGGACGCTCAGCAAGTCGGTCTGTTTGAATCGTTTGGGACTAAAATATCACTTAAGAGTCCCGTCATTCTGACAGTCAGGCCTCTTCAGCGTTTGAAAGTAACAGTAAATGGCCCCGATGGAAAGCCTCTGAAAAACGCATTGGTCGCTCCTATAGCTTTGGCTGAGGAAGGTGAATTCGTCGGCTCTCCATCCCATGCATTCGCTTCTCCGCAGAAAACCAACGCTACCGACAAAGATGGTATTTGCACTTTTAAGCATCTTATATGGGGAGGTCGATACAAATTAGAGGTCGAGCTCAAAGGATATTATTGGGCAGGCAGGATTGCGCCGCTTAGAGTCGATGAAACCTTGGAAGATAATATCAAAGTAGTCATGCAGCCCACGAATCGTACGCAGAGGGGCCGATTTGTTGATGAGAACGGCAAACCTATCGCGGGCGCCAGAGTGCATGCTTCATTTGGATTTATGTGCTCACCTGATTGGGAACCATCTACTATGACTGACGCCAATGGCGAGTTTGTTCTGACAGAGATGCCGGATTCGGAAATCCGGGTTGACGCCCGTAAGAATGCTTACGGCGCTTTTGCGGTTGCCAGCAAAGACACGGAATTTCTGGAAATGAAGGCTATTCCCATAACTGAGAAGAACTGATCGCTCGCCGATTCGATAAAACTCAACTACCAGAATAAATAGACCATCGGCAAGAATCGGCGTCATTGCGGTCCTGTTTTGATAGAAACTGGAGTGATTGTTGCATATATAAACGCGCCGAAGGTTGACACTGCTGAGCCTAGCCCCTTATAATCAGACTAGGCATTATTATGAAAACTTCAAAAATCTCATTTGTCATACCGCTTGTGGATGCCCAAAAGAGCCGCAAAGCGGGCTGCAAGGCGATTAATCTCTCGAAGCTAATCGGGGCGCATTACGACGTGCCGCGAGGCTTTGTCATAAGCGCGGACGCTCACAGTTTTCACATTTGGGCTAGCGGCGTCCGCAACGTTGCTGCTTCTATAGAGTCCCCTGAATCAACTCGATCGGCAATCCTCAACACCGAAATCCCGAATGATATTTGGGCGAGCATTGCTGACGCTTACCATCGGCTTTCGCTTCAGCTCGGGATTGCCAGCCCAAATCTGCTGGTGCGTTCATCGGCTGTCGAGCAGAATTCTCACACCCCCAGTTTGAGCTGCTTGAACGTTTCCGGTGAGGACGCGCTTAAGGCTGCAATCAAGGAGATTTGGGCGTCGGCTTGGATTGAGGCGGATAACACCGAGCCTGCCGTGGCGATAATCGTGCAGCAGATGCTTGGAAGCGCTGCACGGGGCAAGGTTTTTACGGCGGACCCTGCGAATGGTGACCCGCTGAGCGTGGTAGTTCTTTGCGATCGGCCAGAGGGTCACGCGAGGTTTAAGGTAGATTTGAGAGATTTTCGGGTGGTTGAGCGTGAGGCTAATGCTCCCATTGATGAATCCAGCGTGCTGCGGTTGGCTGAACAAGCTATTCTGGCCGAGAGCGTGATTTCGTCCCCTGTGGAAATTGAATGGCTATATGAGGGCGGCAGGTTTTGGGCGCTGCAGGCGGATGCGATGTCGGTGAATGTTAAGCCTGCTGAAGAGCAAAGTGTAAAATTGATTCCAATGAGTAGGCAGCCGGTCTCGTTTATGGCGAGAACGCTGTTTTGGTCGAATCAGCGGGAAGATGCTAATGTTCAGTTGAAAAACGGACACGTATACAGCGCCTGCGCGAAGGATGTGCCGGAGGGCGCGAAGGGCTGGCAGCCTGCGGCGGAGCGATTGCTGGAGAAATGGCGCAAGGAGGCGTGGCCCGAGCTTTCCGCGAAGGCCGCTGCTATTATCGGCAAGGATTTGACCAGAAAAGATTATGCCCATGTGGTTGAATTGCTGGCTGAGGCGGGCGATATTTCGTTGATGGCGGCACAGTGGATGGACCAGATGCGCTGCCCAAGCGCGCAGTTCAACAAAATGCTCAGAAAGATGCTGAACGGAATCGAAAATGGAGCCGCGCTGTATGACAGATTGATCGGCGGCCTGCCATGCCCGACTTTCATGCGCGACGCTCGGCTTCAGGAGTTTGGAGATAGATTCAGTACCGCTGAACAGACCGGCAAGCTTGCGGATGAGCTTTGGTGGAAGTCTTACCGGACCGAAGTTAAGAGCTTCGCTAGTGAATACGGTTATTCTTTCAAGGATTCGGGAGAGATGTGGGACCCGGCATCCTGGAAGAGCTGGATTGAAGATTTAGATGTCGTTTTCCGGATGATCGGCGCGATTGCCAGGCGCGGCAACAGGCCGTCGCTTGTCACGCTGCATTGTAAGGCGGAGGAATCAGCCGCGCAGGCGTCCTTCGAGAGCCTCAGGATGGCGGCTGAAGATAAAACAAAGTTCCGAAAGATGGTTCAAGCTGCCAGAGGTTGGCTTTGTGCGAGAAACGAATGCGAGCAGACATTTGTCTTATCGTGCACAGCAATGAGACTCGCAGCTCTGGAGATGGGCAGGAGATTGTGCAAAAATGGGCTGATTGCCCAGCGCGAAGATGTGTTTCACCTGACCATCGACGAGATTAAGGCGATTTCCCAGACAAAGTCCGACGATGAGCGGTCTGCGATGGTTGCAAAGATAGCGATGCGCAAGCATGAGTATTGGTTGGAGAGTCGGATGGCGGCGGCGGATTCGAAATCCGCAATTAGTAGCCCAAAAGATGGATTGATGAAAGGTTTTGGCGCAGGCCCGGGTGTGATCAGCGGACGTGCGAAGATTGTGCGCAGCATTGAAGAAGCAGGCGATATTGAGGCCGGGGATATTTTGGTGATCGATGTGCCGTGGCTGGCATGGACGCCGTTCTTGGGGGTTGCTGCCGGCCTGGTTACGGGCGGCTCTTGCCTGGAGTGTATGAGCTATCAGGCGTTTATGAAAGATTATAATATCCCCGCTGTGACAGGCTGCGAAGGCGTAATGGGCATCGTAACTGACGGTCAGCGAATCATAGTAAATGGTTTCGATGGGACCGTTGACTTGTGCAGAAGCTGAACCGATTTATTTCAGAAAAGCATTATTTTGCACAAATTTGGAAAATTTTTAGCATTACCTATTGACTAATAGCTAAACTGGTGGTAAGCTGAGTTTGCAAGGTAAATTTAACTTGAGTATAATATCGATTTAATTGGTAGGTATATGTGGCATGGCCCCTGTAATTGATGCGGCCCCTATTAGTATACGGATAGACAAAAATGATCATCGCTCGTCGATCAGCGTGAGAGGACGAGCCGATAGATCCAATATATCAAAAGTTGTGAGTGTGCTGGATAAGCTTGCAGAAGAAGACCGCAGTTGCGTGTCTTTGGATCTGGATGAGCTTGAGAGCATCGATAATGCTGCCTTGGAAGGCCTTGCGGGCAGCGTGGGGGTTTTTAAGGTTCGCAGAAAACGCCTGCATCTCCGAAGCGCCAGCAGCGCCGTCAAAGACCTGCTCGAAAAGCTTCAGTTAACCGAGATATTCTGTCATCATGATAGTTGCACCCATCCATGTAGCCCCGAAAGCTGTTCTCATATCAGCAAAACCTGGGAAGTTGATGTATTCTCATTAGCATCAGTTCTGAATAGCATCCGCGAGGCGCGTGATCGGGTGGATCGCATAGCCGAGTCTGTTGGCTTCAGCAAATGCCACAGAGCGGATATCGTGCTGGGGGCGGGCGAGGCTATTACGAACGCTATCAAATATGGAAGTAACGGCGATTCGAACGAAATGTTCACAGTGAGCTGTATTGCCACCCCAGAGCGCATCTGCATATCTATAAGCGATGACGGACTCGGTTTCTGCCTGGATGATATTCCATCATTCGAGGATGCATTGTTTGCGGAGAGTGGACGCGGGGTGCATTGCATGAACGCCGTTATGGATGAAGTAAGCTTTGATTTCACATCCGGCACAACGGTGCGAATGGCTAAACAGGTCGGTTAAGCAAAAATATCATAATTCAATTATCCAAGCTCGGCGTTCAAGCGCCGGTTTTTTTTGGTTATGGTGGTATAATACTAAACAGGAAAGCATATAACTTTTGCGGGGTAAACCAATGAGGATTAGCGTGGATAGCTCTTCGATTGAAGAATATTGTCGGCGGAATCATATTTGTAAGCTCGCGTTTTTTGGCTCATTGTTGCGGAATGATTTTGGGCCGGAAAGTGACGTGGATGTGTTGGTGGAGTTCGAGCCGGATGTAAGACTCGGTTTGCTTGGAATGGCTGCTTTGGAGAGCGAGCTTTCTGAGATAATCGGTCGAAAAGCAGACTTGCGCACCGCCCAGGATTTGAGCCGATATTTCAGAGATGATGTGCTCGCGGAGGCAGAGGTGCAGTATGCTGCGTAATGATAGGATTCGTTTGTGTTATATGCTGGATGCGGCTCAGGAAGCCATAGGCTTCGCGCAGGGGCGTGAGCGCAAAGATTTAGATACTAATAATATGCTTGCTTTCGCGTTGGTGAGAGCGATTGAGATTATCGGTGAGGCAGCGAGTAAAATGAGCGCGGAAACGCGCCAGCTTGTCTGGAACTGCCGTGGCAGGATATCGTGGGAATGCGAAATCGGGTGATTCACGCTTACTTCGATATTAACCTTGACCGCGTTTGGGACACGGTTACGATTGATTTACCGAGTTTGGTGAACATACTAAGCAATATCCTTTCACGCGAAAAGGATGATGGGCTCGGCTAGGATGCTATTCATGTTTGCCTATTAGTAATACTAAGCAACTCTTTGAGGAGGATTGTCTTGGATTTATTTGCTGGAATATGCATGGCGATTGCGGCGATATGTTTGTTGGCAGTCGCTTATATAGCCATAACTACAAAGAAGAGAACTGGGCATTATCCGCAGGCTTTCGTTTCTGACAGCCAGACATTGTGGCTGCCGTGGGCTCTCGTTTACAGCACAATGTTTTTGACAGCAATAGCGTGGATACGGCCCGTGCTGGATATTACGTTGTGTATAGTGGCTCTTATGGTTGTGGTCAGAAGATTGCATCACTGCTTTATGCCAGATTGGAATTGGCGATGGGCGTTGTGGCAGAGTTGTTCACTTTTGTACCTATTTTGGGCCGCATTTTTGTTGAGCGCGGATATTAAGGCTTCTATAAATGGGTTTCAATGGATATTGGGCGGGTTTGTGTCATGCTTTGTTGCGCCGTATGCTGTGCGCTATTTGGGCACAGAGGAACCTGTTAAAAAGGCTGCAGAAAAGAAATCCCTGATTATTTTGCCGTAGAGATAGTATCTATGCAGGCGCTTTTCAGTTCTTCAATACTTTTCGACCCAGTGCAAAACATAATGGTGGCAAGCTCTTCCTGAATCTGCGCGATTTTTGCGAATAGGGCGTTGCGTCCGAGTGATGCGCATTGCAGCATAGGGAGAGCCATTGCTGCTGCGTTGGCTCCGAGGGCGATGGATTTGGCTATATCCTCGCCGGTGCGCACCCCGCCGCTGGCTATGACGGTTATGTGAGGCGAAATGGCGCGAACTGCGAGCAGGCTATCGACCGTTGAAATACCCCACTCCCCCAGCATCGACCCGAGAGCGCGCTGGCTGGTATCGACCGCACAAAAACTCTCGACTTTTGCCCATGAGGTCCCGCCCGCGCCTGCCACGTCTATGGCGTCGACCCCGGCATCCACCAACAGCCTTGCCGCCCGTTCAGATATGCCATGCCCAACCTCTTTGACCATCACCGGCACATTGATTGCCTCCCGCACCTCGCTGATCTTGTGCGCGAGGTTGCGAAAATCGGTGTCGCCTTGAGATTGGATGGACTCCTGCAATGGGTTTAGATGCAGTATGAGGGCGTCGGCTTCGATCATTTCGACCGCGCGGACGCAGCTCTCTACCCCGTGGCCATAATTGAGTTGAACAGCTCCAAGGTTGGCAAAGAGCAAAATATCCGGCGCAATATCGCGCACGCGGTATGTATATTCGAGCGACGGGTCTTCGAGCGCCGCACGCTGACTGCCCACCCCCATCGCCACGCCAAATCGCGCAGCGGCTTGCGCAAGCGTGCGGTTGATAGCTGCCGCTTCAGGTGTGCCTCCTGTGATCGGCGAGATTATGAAAGGCATTGCAAGTCGGCGCCCGAAGAGAGTGGTTGATGTGTCAATATCCGCTCTGCCTATTTCCGGTAGGGCTTGGTAGACCAGGTCATAGCGCTCGAACCCAGCCGTGCGCGTGTGGTAGCCGACATCTTCATGCAAGGCGGCGTTGACATGGTCTATCTTCCGGCGGCTCGTCTCAGATGCTCTGATGGATGACAATATTATCTCCCGATTCTATAGGCTCTTTTCCTGTAATCGCTCGGCTGACCGCGTCCACTATGCCTTTAGCATTGAGCCCATATTGTGATCGAATATCCGACGCTCTGCCGTGGCTTATGAAGCTGTCCGGCAAAGCGACTATTTCCAGATTTTGTTTAAGAAGCCGATTTCGAGCCAAACACTCCAGCACAGCACTCGCAAAACCTCCCTGAATGGTGTTTTCTTCAACGAGCACAAGCGCGTCGCACTCTGATGCGGCAGAGATAATTGCGGCTTCATCCAATGGTTTCACGAACCGCGCGTTTATCACGCGCACTTGCACACCCAGTTTTTCAAGCTCTATGGCCGCATCCAATGCGCTGTTTGCGGCTGTGCCGATTGCGATGATGGCGGCGTCTGTGCCGTTTCGCAGAAGCTCGGATTTTGCCACAGGCAGTTCCTTAATTGGGGCGCGCCTTTTTCCTACGGCTTCGCCGCGCGGGTAACGGATCGCAACTGGCGAGTCCATTTTCACAGCAGTGAAAAGCATATCGCTGAGTTCGCTAGCGTCCCTGGGAGCCATTACCGTCAGATTGGGAATGTGCCGCAGGTAAGATAGATCAAAGATGCCATGGTGGGTCGGCCCATCTTCCCCTACTATTCCCGCTCTGTCCAGCATGAAAACCACCGGCAGATTTTGCAGACAGACATCATGAATTATCTGATCATAAGCGCGCTGCAGGAACGTGGAATAAATGGCAACGACAGGCTTCGCGCCAGCGGATGCCAAGCCAGCTGCGAACGTGACGGCATGCTCCTCCGCTATTCCCACGTTGAAGAAGCGCGTTGGAAACTTTCGGGCAAAACGGTTGAGCCCGGTGCCGTCCGGCATAGCCGCGGTGATTGCGACGATCTTTGGGTCGCGCCGGGCAAGTTCGCAGAGTGTTTTGCCGAAAACATCCGTGTATGTGCGTCCGCCGTTACTGGAGGCCTTGCCATTGCTGGAATTGAACGGGGCCACGCCGTGGTATTGGCGGGCATTATTTTCAGCGCGATGGTAGCCTTTGCCCTTGGTGGTGACCACGTGGAGCAAAACAGGGCCTTTTATGGATCGCGCCTGGGTTATGAAGTGCTTCAACTGAGCGACGTCGTGGCCGTCTATCGGACCGAGGTATTCAAAGCCCAAAGCCTCAAAAATTGTGCCGCTGGTAGGTGATATCCAGCTTGTGAGACTGCGTTTGAGCGCCTGCGCAGTCTTGCGGATCAGCCCGCCGCCCAATGGCATTCTCTTGAAAAAGCTCTCAGCGCCGTTTTCCACGCTGCGGTAGAAAGGCATTGTCCTCAGGCGGGCGATGTGAGCGGCAAGGGCCCCGATGCTGATGGAAATCGACATGCGATTGTCGTTCAATATGACGAGAAGGTTTGCGCGGGAGGCCCCAGCGTTGTTAATCGCTTCCCAGGCCATACCTCCTCCGAGCGCGCCATCTCCTATTACTGCTGTCACGGCGTAATTCTCTCCCGCCAGATCCCTGCCTTGAGCAATGCCCAGCGCCGCAGATATGGACGTGCTCGCGTGGCCGGTGGCGAACGCATCGCATTGGCTTTCGCCGGGCTTGGGGAAACCGCTTATGCCGCCCGCTTGGCGCAGCGTATGAAATGCTTCACGGCGGCCAGTTAAGATTTTATAGGCGTAGCATTGGTGACCGACATCCCATATAATCTTGTCCTTTGGCACATCCATAACCGCAAGCATGGCAATACTCAGCTCCACCACCCCAAGCGACGGCGCAAGATGACCACCATTATTACTCACAACATCGACTATTAAATCCCTGATTTCCCGAGCGAGACGCCGCGTGTCGGCCATTGAGAGTTTTCTCAGGTCTCGGGGCAAATCAAGGCGATCAAGCAACTTATCATGCATAAACACTTCCTTGAATAGCGGAGAGTGAAGAGCCCAGAGCCCGGAACCACTGCCGCAATATCATAGGCGGCATTATTGCCATCATTTCATATTCCCAGACATTCTCTGCTTGCAAACCACCCGGGTGAAGGGTAGTGGAAAGCGGAGAGTGGAGAGCCCGGAAGGGAAGCTCGGCAGGAGCCTCGCCCTCCCCGGTCACGCATGCAAAAGCTGTGTGTCCGGCGGTATCAGGAAAATGGTTTCCTGATACAACAAGCCCGGAAGGGAAGCTCGGCGGGAGCCTCGCCCTCCCGGTCATGCGTGCAAAAGCTGTGTGTCCGGCGGTATCGGGAAAAGGGTTTTCCGATACAACAAAGCGCAATGGATTTAGTACGCTAAAACAAACTCACCGCTGAGCGTGAATCGAGCGTGAGTTCGTTCCTTCAAAGTATTGAAATTGGGTCTTGAAAGCGTGGAACTAACTGGCTCGGCGGGAGTCTCGCCCTCCCATTACTGCCCTTCCATTTTCAGCCAAAATAATTTGTCTCTCATGTACTAGACGGCGAGAATGGCATTATTTGGCTAAATTTCCGGTATGATTTAGTTAAATCTTGTTCACGGATAGCGACGGCCAGAATAGGATATTAGTAATGGGATTGGAGCATAATATGAGGCGTCGGAACGAAATGCAGTCCCGACGCATAAACAAACTCTATAACTAGATATTGGAGAACTTGGAGAAATAGAATTTGCTGCGACTTTTGCTCAGTTGACCACTATCAAGTCATCCGAATCGCGCGCAATCAAGACAGGGTAGAGGTTGTTGTTGTCCTTTTCAAGAGAACATATTCCTGTCGCGATAACGAAGTCATCGACTGCAAGCCCTTGTGGAATCAGACCCGAGGCCGAAATCTTTACTCCGTCGTGATCGCCACTGTCGACCGCACCTGAACCATCGGATATGGTGAAATAAGCTGCATTGGTGTCGATATAGGTCACTTTGCCTACGGTGCGCACCAGCACACCTATATTGTTTAGACTATTGCTGTTCACGACGCCTTTCTGGCCGTAGCCTGTGCCGGAACCTCCAGCAGGCAAGTAATCTTTACCACCTAAACAGATGTTCGTCATGCAATATGGCGTTATGACCTTGGTCGCAGGGGCGGTTTCAGTTACGCTTGTCGCTTCGATGTATCGTTCATCATTACTCGAATCCGTATCTATGTTGCCGACAACAACTTCCACTTCATCACCGGCAGAAAGCCCGTGATTGGATTTGTGAACTCGGATGCCGAAAAGCCGCTTGTCTCTCTCCTCGAAATAGAAATTGTTTGAGTCCAGCACATGCGTGACTATCCCGTTGACCATTGTGACTTCGGTATCGTCGGCAAACTTCTTGATGTTTTTGTTGGCCGAGAAGACCGAATACACGCGACGCACAACATCGCTTGCCAGATATCCATTTGGCGGTGTTGCGTCCCGATAAGTCCTGAAGTTAAGAACGCAGTCCTGGTCTATGTGAAGCGTCCCATCACCGTTTGCATCGAGTGTTACTGCTGAAGAAGCGGGAGTCGGTGTCAAGCCGCTGTAGTGGATACGAGAGTTGCCAGCAGGAAGATCGAAGTTGATATCGAATGGATTTTGGTAGACTGCGCTTGGGTAATCGTTGGTACCCAGAGGGAGCGGGCAGCGGTCGTTATTGTTGATCTTCAGGAATGCAAAGCCGAATAGTTTCCAGTAAGTGCTCTGAGACGCTCGCACAAAGCTGTAGTACCCGGAATGGTAGTGTGCCTGCGTTGGCGTAAGGAATTCCACCACGCGGTAGCTGGTAGCCTCATAGTTCAGATAGTCCTCACGCCAGGTATCATAAGCCAGCAGTTTTAGCGGTTGTCCTTCTTCCTGTTTGTAGCCGAATATTGGAAAAGCATGCTGAGAGGTCATTTCATAATAGTTGTTGCTGGGGTTTACCTGATTCAGTAATGCAATCATAGGACGGCCCGCGTTGATCGAGGCTATGACATCTTCCTCTGTCACCCCGTTGGTCGTGCTTTGGTAACCCTTGATGGCCTGATTATAGTATTGGGCGATGTCGTCGAACGGGTCATTGTTCTGAGCATGATTGGTGGTGCAGTAATAACCTGCATGCAACGCTATATATCTGGCTAGTCCGTATATTACGTCAATTGAACAGTTTGCAGGAGGATCAGAAAAAGGGTAATTCGAATAACCGCTTGTTGAGTTGTAAGATGGCGGCACCCAAGTGGATAGAGCCCCGGTAGTTAGATCAGTTCCTACGAAGCGAATCCAAGAGTTGCCGTCAGTGCAGTTCCTGTACCATCTGATGCTTGTGCCCATAAAGTCGGCAATGCAATCATCATGGTGCGGTTCCCAGTGAAGGATTCCGTTGTTCGGGATGACTCGTGTATAGAAGTTATCCTGGGCTGAAGCAGGTGGGCCATAATCGATAACATAGTCGTCAACATGGCCCTTGTCATTGACATCGCGTCCGAATACACCGGCCTGGGTTGCAGATACATCGCATCTGGACGGGTATAGGTATCTGTCGTCGGTCGACAAAAGAAAGCGGGCATTATCGTTCGGGTAACCACCTGTTGGGAACAGGTAATCTGTATAAACATCTGGGTTTCGCCCCGTCTTTTGGCGGCACATGTTGGGAAATCCAGAGTTATCGTAGTAGCCTACTATCATTGCTCCACTGGTCGGCGCACATCCTCCACTCCACCAAAGTCGTGGGAATGTTGGCAGCATTACGAACCCTTCGGGCGGGCTTGGGCAGTCTCAACAGGCATCCTAGCAGATGTTAAAACAGCGCGGGTTCCACCGCCTGGTTCGGAGTTTAACTCCATGTCGTCATCGGCCAGCACTGCTATAGCCATCACAGATAACAAACTGACGATGCAGATAGTTAGCAACCAGGCTTGTCTCTTCCGAGCACCAACCAGAAAACCTCCCAACGAAAACAGTGCTGTTCCCAAACACAGTGCTGTGGTCGGTTCAGGAACCGTGGTTACAAGTATGTAAGGAGCTTCCAGTCCCATACTGTTGTTAATCCCCGCTATATCGATCATTGGATCGGTGCTGCCAACAGTCGTTAATATCCAGCCTCTGTATCCTTGTCTCTTCTTTACCGGCCAATCAGTAAACACATGCACGTTTGGCTCTTTGGGGTCAAATCCAAACGGGACAGAGATGATCCCACCGCTCTCCGGATCTCCGCCGTAATGACTCAACCAATCGAAATCTGACCGTTGCGGTAATGAGTGGTCTAGTTCGAATATCTCTGGCATGGAACAGTAAGCATTAGAAGGCGGTGAGACGGCGGTCAAGTGTAAATTGGCGTATGCAATTGTGCCTTCGGGAAAGTCTGGAAACTCATTCCAGTCAAAGACAATCGCGCTCTCGTAAACAAGTCCGGACGATAGGTCGTAACCCACTCGAAGTGTTTGCGGGTCAATGTAGAAGTCGTAAGGCCCAATAGGTTCGCCATTGACGAATCCTTGGTAATAATCAAAAGGAACAGCGAAAGTAGCCGTCCTAACAGGCAATCTGTAGGTATCCGCCCCGGCGCAGATTGGTAGCACAAAAATGACCAGAGTGATAAGCAGCAGCCCGAAAATGTTTCTTATATTCATTCTGTCCTCCCCCACTGCAGCAGGTGAATCATAACGTCCGCTCGTTTATACCCGAATCAGTAGAGGTTCAAACTATTCTTAGAAAAAAGAGGGCGGAACAAAATGACTTGAGCAAAAATGGAAACTACCATATGAGATATGTGATGTACTATAGTCACTATTAGCAGACGGCGAGAATGGCATTATTTGGCTAAATTACTGGTATGATTTAGTTAAATCTTGTTCACATATTAGGGGTACAGGGAATAGAGTGGCGGGTTTGAGCTCCTGAATCGCTGAGATTTGGGGGTTTGGCTGAGTGGTGTCGGCTTTGGCATCAGGATAACGAAGCAACCTGGGTTAGATTTTTTGTATTACGGGCAAATTATGGACAACGTATAAATAGAGGTCAGAATGTGGAAGATCGGGAGGAATACATGAGCAAGTTTGGCCATGCGGCGGCTGTGCCAGTTTTGGATGGGTTCGATTTCAAGACGCATTCGCCTGAGCAAGCATGCGCGCTATTGGCAAAACATCACTATGAGAACTTTACCGTAGGCTCGATACTGCTGCCCCGCGAGCTTCGCAAACATGTGTTCAACATCTACGCATATTGCCGCATTTGTGATGATCTTGCCGATGAAACCAATGATCGCGAGCTGTCGCTGCGGCTGCTTGATTGGTGGAGAGAAGAGCTGCATAGTTGCTATGAATGCAAGCCGCGGCAATCGGTGTTTCAGGCGTTGGCTGAGACAATAGATCGCTATGACCTGCCGATGCAGCCATTTGAAGACCTCATAGATGCGTTTGTTCAGGATCAGCACGTGACACGCTACGCAACTTTCGAGCAGCTTCTGCATTATTGCTCACGATCAGCAAATCCTGTGGGCAGGTTATTTCTTTGCTTGTTGGGTTATAGGGACGAAACCAGGCAGCAGCTGTCGGATTACACCTGCTCCGCGCTTCAGCTCGCTAATTTCTGGCAGGACATAGGCTCGGATTACCTGCGCGGTCGGATATACGTTCCTCAGGAAGACATGCAGAGATTTGGCTATACCGAAGCTGAGTTGCGAAACCACATTTTGAACGCCGGTTTTGTGCATTTGATGCGGTTTGAGATAAATAGAACCAGGGAATTCTTTGAGCACGGAGCATCTTTGCCTGCGATGATTGGCGGCAGCGCGGCTGCGGATGTGGAACTCTTCTCCAATGGAGGCCTGGCCCTCCTTCAATCCATCGAACGCCAGAACTTTGATGTATTCAGAAGCAGAGTGACTGTGTCAAAGTCGAGAAAGGCGATGATGATGGCATTTTGGTGTATAAAGAGGCTCGGCGGTTCGCTGCGCAGAGGATAGTGAAGGGGATAAGATGATCAGTAAATCGAGTGAACTCGAACTGTCTTACCGCTATTGCCGTGAAGTATCCAGAAAGCGAGCGAAGAACTTCTATTACTCATTTATGGTGCTTCCACGCGAAAAAAGCGACGCTATGTGCGCCGTTTATGCGTTTATGCGATATTGTGACGACATCGCCGATGACCCTGCCGTGGCTGGTGACCGTGAGCGAATGCTTGCAAAGTGGGGCGAGTCGTTGGATAGGACAGCGAACGGGGACTACAGCGATAGTTTGATTCTTCCAGCGTTCCACGATACCCTGCGTAAGTTCGACATACCAGCGGAATACTTTCATCAGCTCATAGATGGAGCGTCTATGGACCTGCGCATAAACCGATATCAGAGCTTTGATGACCTATATAGATATTGCTATAAAGTGGCATCGGTGGTGGGATTGGTGTGCATTCATATCTTCGGGTTCAATTCTCCCGCAGCGCAAAAATATGCGGAGTTTTGCGGGATAGCGTTTCAGATTACGAATATTTTGCGCGACGTTCGCGAGGACGCTTCCAATGGCAGGGTTTATATCCCAGAAGAAGACCTGTGGGCGTTTGGCTACAGCGCGGATGACCTTGCAAATGGTGTCAGTGATGAACGTTTTCTGCGGCTGATGAAGTTTGAGGCGAGCCGCGCTCAGGATTATTACAATGCCGCTCGTCCGCTGCTGCCGCTGGTGGATTCATCCGGCAGACCGGGGCTTAGCGCGATGATAGAGATCTATTCGAGCATTCTAAAAAGAATTCAGCGCAGCCCGAGCGATGTCTTGACCAATTACGTTTCCATATCAAAAGCAAGAAAGCTGTCGATAGCGGCAAAAGCGCTGGTGACGTCCAGGTTTAGAGGAGGCCGATCATATCTACGCAAGTCACAATTGTAGGCGGAGGGATCGCCGGCCTCGCATGTGCCTGTGATCTGGCTGATGCCGGGATAGAGGTCATTCTGCTGGAGGCGAAAAAGCATCTGGGCGGCAGAGCTTATTCGTTCCGTGATAAAGACAGCGGCGCAATGCTGGACAACTGCCAGCATGTTTTGCTGGGCTGCTGCGATGCCGCTGCGGGATTCCTCGAAAAAATCGGGTCTATCGGTCGTGTGCGTTTTCAGGATAGCATCACAATCATAGGAAGCGACGAAAGGGTGTTGAGAGTAAAAGATTCGCCTCTACCCGTGCCACTTCATCTGGTTCCATCTATCGTCGCCACGAATTATTTGTCTGTGAGGGAAAAGATCGGCCTTGCCCGCGCTTTAACTGCGCTTTCTTCGCACGAGCCAGGCGAAAATTGCAGCGCCAGGGAATATTTGCAATCGCTTTCGTGCCCGGATAGTGTGATCAAGAGGCTTGTGGAGCCTATTACTATTTCGGCTTTGAATGAATGCGCAGCCTCGGCTTCCGCCGAGAGCGTTAGAATGTTGCTCCTAAAGGTTTTCATGGAAAGCAGGGACGGTTATCGGCTGGGTGTGCCTTCCGCGCCTCTTACTGAAATCGTGGAGGCGCCTGCGCTGCGTTATCTGACAAAACGAGGATGCAAAACGAGACTCGAAACCAAGGTAGCCAGAGTCAACACATCCGGTAAACGCGTGAGATCATTGACATTGAACAGCGGGAAAACGATCTCCAGTGATGCTTACGTGATGGCAGTGCCGCCGTGGTCTCTTGAGCAAATGGGTCTGGAACAATTTGGCGGAGATCGTTTGCACTGGCGACCGATTGTGGGGGTGCATCTGTTTCTTGATTATATCGACCCCGATTTTGATTGCGCATGCATAGCTGGCGAGCCTTTCGGCTGGGTGTTCAATAAGACCAATGATTTTGGGCTGGAGTTTGCTTGTTTACATGCTGTGGCTAGTGCGGCGGATAACATCGTGGGCAGGTCAAAGCGTGAACTGGTTGAGCTGGCGCTGCGGGCAGCGAAAAAGGCGTCGCCTCCGGTGAGTAAGTCTATACTCAAGCGGGCATTGGTTTACAGAGCCCCCAGGGCGACATTTTCGACAACTGCCTCGTCCAAATCCGCAAGGCCCGGCAATATTACGCCTCTTTCTAATATATTTTTGGCGGGAGATTGGACAGACACGCCTTGGCCCGCCACCATCGAGAGCGCCGTCCGCTCAGGCCGCGCCGCCGCGCAAGCCGTGATAGATAGCTGAAAGTTGAAAGCGCCGTTCAATAGATCGGCCTGGAAATCTGTTCCAGGGCCTGTGTATTGCGGAAATCCGTTCCGCCACGCACGTCTGCGCTACGCTTGGTTTGCGGATCAGATATCCGCGAGACGGCATCCGGCAACAGATTTGCCGGACGATCACCTAAAGATCCCTTCCCGACTAAGGACTGTCGACTGTCGACTTTCCTTCTTGACACCGCGTCGATTCAGCCGTATTCTATGAGTAATATCAAGCTTGGGGTAAGGATGGCTCACGTGGTTACTGTTGTGTTGCTTCTTTCGGCTCTCGTGCTGGCCCCGATTATTGGCGGGGGGTTCGGCGAGCTGACCAATGGAATTCTTCAAATATTGGTTTTTGGGGCGATTATCGCCTATTCCCTGCGCAAAGGTGAGGAAGCGAGAACCTGGTTTCGCCCACCGGGGCTGATTGCGCTGGCTGTGTTCGGCTTGGCAATATTCGCTTCTGTGATATTTTCCGAGAATATCTATGTGAGTCTTGTGCATTTGCTCTTTGTGACGGCATGCGTGGGCGCGTATTTTCTTACGGCTAATGTTGCGCATGATGCGAAGTCGGCGACGATGCTTATTGCTGGTATTGTAATCTCTGCATTGGGCATCTGCGCGTTCGGAATCAGGGATTACGCTATAGGCACGGGCGGCGGCGCGGCGTTTTGGGCGGCGGTTATGGGCTCGGACGATCAGATGCGGCTCGCGGCGACATTTATTAACCCCAATTTCCTCGCAGGTTTCCTGGCCTTGGCTCTGCCGATCAGTTTGGGTATGTATCTTGTCTCCTGCAAATTCTCCATGAAGATGCTGTTTGGCGCGGCGTTTGTGGTTGAGATGATCGCCCTGCTTTTTACCGGCTCCAAGTTCGGAATAGTTGCCGTGGCTGCGGCTATGCTTGTATTTTTGCTGCTCGCGATGATTTCGCAGGCTTTCA
>JAPLCU010000185.1 GCA_026392045.1 Armatimonadota bacterium | reverse complement strand
TCGATATCGAAGCAACGAAAGCCAGACTTCCCTAGTTCGTCTATAATATTTATTTATTCGAATAAGGGTTATCCCCGCCATCTTCCACAGGGTTGATAACGTAACGCCGATACAGCTCCCGTTCCCGCGGGGTCAAAGCCTTGGCATGCAAGTCCAGGAAAATCGTGTTCAGGCACTTCACATCAGCAAAACTCTGGCAGGCAGATGGCAAGACACTCGGATCCTCATCCCCTTCTCTCATTTGGTGACCCACTCGACGCCCACCGCTGTGAAAGTCGTACCAATAGTCCATAATCAGGAAATCTCGTTTGTAGTTCAGCCAACGAAACGGCTTGCGCGGAGTAAGACCTTCCTTGTCATACCTATGCTTTGGCGTATTTGTGGTATCCACATACGCGGTAGGCCCGGGATACATGTAGCTCGACCCCAAATTCCACCAATAAGGCTGATCCACTTCCATGGCTCCTCTGTTGATGTCACCGGCACATATCCATATTCTTTTCGGCTGAGGAGGGCAATTATCGTCTAATGAATTCTTGATCTGCTCATTCAGCATAGCCTTTGATCCAGGAATATAAGAAGGCAGAAGCGGCTCTATGCATAATACCCAGGGGTTTTTGCTGGAAAGGGGAGAGTTTTGCGGCAAGCTAAGCCCACTGTTATCGTCGATATAATTGGAAATGGCGAAACCCAACTGACGCATATTAGACAAGCAGACCCGCATCCTGGAAGACTCTTTGGCCTGCAAAAAGACAGGCATAAGCATAGCTGCCAAAATCGCGATGACCGCGATGACAACTAATAGCTCAACTAAAGTGAATCCCTGCCTTTTCATCAATTAGAGACTCCATTACCTAGAGTGAACCTACAACTTGCCATACATATTCATTGTACGCCATAATCGTCAAATCGGCAATTGGTTACTATGATTAGAATTGAGTAATCAATTGAACTATAAAACATAATACTAAAGCATTACCACTTGACGCAACAGCAAATCTGGTATATGATTCTTATGTGAGCAATTACATCTTGTGATTGGAATTGCACTTACAACTGTATTGTAACACACGCAGCGAGATAGTTAAATATAATATGCGGGAGGCGATGGTTACGGAAACATCTGCTGGAAAAAAAATAACGGTTTTGCTGGCCGATGACCACAGCATTTTGAGGGAAGGTCTCAAAAATCTGCTTGAAGAATATGATGATATTTCGATAGTGGATGAAGCCACCACAGGCGTAGAAGCGGTCGAAAAGGCAAAGGCGCTCAAACCTCAAATACTGCTCCTCGACCTTATCATGCCCATAATGGGCGGTGTTGAGGTACTGGAAGCGCTCGCCGCCGAGGATTTGCCCACAAGGGTAATCGTGCTCACGGGAGCTGATGATGATGAATTGCTTGCTCGCTGTATACAGAGCGGCGCTTTGGGTTATCTTCTGAAGGACGCAGCATCAAGCCAGCTTGTAGATGCCATCCGAACGGTTGCGCAGGGCGGATGTTGGCTTCCGACTGACCTCACAGAAAAACTCTTCCGGGGAATGGCCAAAAAGCCGCAAACCACTGACTCTGCGAGGCTATCACTCCTGACGGCGCGTGAAAATGAAGTGTTCAAGCTTTTGGGCGAAGCCAAAACTAACGGCGATATTGCTGATGAGCTTTTCATCAGTGAGCATACTGCCAAAGTGCACGTAAGCCGGATTTTGCAGAAGCTGGGCCTATCCACTCGCGCTGAAGCAGTAAGATTCGCAATCCGAAACGGTGTCGTTCAGGCATAATGATATGAGAACTGGTAGGACCTACAGCTTAAAAGCCGAACGACTTTCTGCCGAACGGCAGCAGGCTGCAATACGCGTCCTGATGTCCCTGATCACGTCCATTCTCCTACTCAAGCTATATTTTTTCGATCAGCAAGCATATATAGACTACGGATTAAAGAACTTTATCAGGCCGCATCATGTTTTCCCGCATATTATCCTATTCATGACCTACAGCCTTGCTGTTTGGGCGCTGCTCAAGTGGAAGCCCCAGATGATGAGCGGTGTAATGGTAGTGAGCAGTGTGATCGAAATCATACTCATCACATACCTCATGAACAGCCCCGCAGCGATTTACATCCCGTTTTATTTTTGGTATATATTTTATATCGCGTGCGTGGCCACGCGTTATGGAAGAAAATTCTCATTGTTCGCCTTAGCAGCCAGCTTTATTTCATTTACATATACCGTATGCCAACTGCGAGGCTTAAAGAGAATGGATGCGCCTGCTGACCTCGGATTTATGTGTTTCTTGCTCATTATGGCTTATCTCTTTGGGCAAATATCTGAGAAGCAGTTCAGTTACCAGGCGAGCCTTGCAATCGTGAACGAGTTCAGGGCAGACCTTACAGGCCTATCGTCGTCTTCCGACATCATCAAACACCTGCTGGCTGTAGTTAAAGACACTCTCAGAGTCGAAAACGCGTGGTTCCTGCCCGCGCATAGAGGATCCGACGGGTCAGATACACCGGGACTTCGTTCGGAGGGAGCAGACCCGGTTCTGCTATCCACTTTTCGCGAAGGCGGCGGCGAATGGAACGTCGAAAGCATTCTGCAAAAAAGACAAACCGTAGTAAGCAATAACCCAAAGCGCGATCCATCATTGCCAAAAGGCATTGCAGCCAAACTTGAGCTGAGCAATATCGCGGCAGCGCCGCTGTTGGTTCGGGCCACACAAGTCGGTGTTATTTATGCGTCAAACCGCAAAGACCAGAAGCTATCCAGCGCAGACCTTCAGCTTCTGGCGCTGATGGCCGCCCAAACAGCGCCGGTTGTGGAGAATGCGATTCTCTGGGAAAGACTACGGGAATCTGCGGCATCTGAAGAAAGAGCGCGTATTGCCCGCGACCTGCACGATAACTTCCTGCAGACTCTTGCAGCCATCAACATGCACCTCGAGCGATGCAGGATTCTGATTAACAAGGACACAAACAAGGCGCTCGACGGGATCGATAAGATTCAGGACATCGCAACGCGAGCCCTTGCGGAAGTGCGTGTCTATTTATCGGAATTTAGAATGATGGGGCCGGAGCCTACCAGATTCAAGCAGACAATCGAAAGATGCTCTGCTGAAGCTGCAATAAAGGCCGGATTTACGGTCGATGCTGATGTTCATCTGCCCGATGAAGCAATCCCGCCGGACGTCGCGCTCGCCGCTTTCCAAATAGCTCGCGAACTGCTAAACAACGCAGCCACACATTCGCACGCAGAGCATGTGCAGGTGAGAGTGTTCGTCGAAGACGGCAATCTCATCCTGGAAATCGAAGATGATGGCGACGGTTTCGAGGTTGAGAGCGTCCGAGCCCAAAAAGCCGCACAAGGCCACATGGGGCTTATGGGCATTGAAGAGCGGCTGAAGCAGACCTATGGAACGCTCACAATAGCCAGCCAACCGGGCAAAGGGACGCGCGCAACCGCCATATTTAGCCTTGGACGGTTGACCTCATAGAGCTTTTGCGCTATACTACGTCTATCCGAATGCCATCTGGAGAATGCAAATTCCCCTGGCGGCTATGAAAAGTTTAGAGGTGGTTAATTAATGTCGGGTCACTCCAAATGGCATAATATACGCTTGCGAAAAGGCAAGCAAGATGCGCAGAGAGGTAAGCTATTTACAAAGATGGCGCGCGAAATCATCGTCGCAGCCAAAGATGGCGGCGGTAATCCCGACGCAAATCTGCGCCTGAAGCTGGCCATTCAAAAGGCTCGCAGCTTGAGTATGCCTGCGGATAACATCAAACGCGCAATCCAGCGTGGAACCGGCGAAAGCGGCGAAAGCGCAAACTTCGAAGAGATCATCTACGAAGGCTACGGCGCTGCGGGTGTCGCCGTGCTGGTTTCTTGCCTGACGGACAACAGGAACCGCACAGTTGCCGAACTGCGATACATTTTCACAAAGAACGGCGGAAATCTGGGCGAGAGCGGATGCGTGGGCTGGATGTTCGATGCGCGCGGCCTTGTGCAGATACCGGGGGATAAGTCGGACGAAGAGACCGTTATGATGGCCACAATGGACGCTGGCGCCGATGACATAAAAGTGGACGAAGAGACCATTGAAGTCTACTGCGATCCCGGCGACCTCAACAAAGTGCGCGAGGCTCTCAACGGAGCAGGAATTGAATTTACCTCTGCGGAAATGACAAGAATACCTCAAACAACTGTTCGTGTGGAAGACAGCAAGGAAGCTGCAAGAATACTCAGGCTGATGGACTCGTTGGAAGATCTCGACGATGTGCAACAGGCATATGCAAACTTTGACATTCCGGATGAAATTATTCAAGAATTAGCAGGATAATTGTCGCTGCTTGCATAAGAAGAATATTGAGATGATCAGGTTTGCATGGTCATAAAACAATGGTGCAGCAATGATAAAGCTGAAAATTGAGTGGCACAAAGAGTGCCCCAGTTGTGGTACCGAACTAATTATAGATTTTTTCGACAACAGCAGCGAGCAGTGCAACTGCCCATGGTGCGGCGCTTCAACGGGCGTGACCACCAAAAGCGTGGACGGCGAACTTAGAAATTATCTCATGCATACGTTCAAAACCATAGAAGAGAATGCGAACAACGGCATAAAAGCTTCTTAGCTAACACTACAAGCATAACAAACGTAAGGCCGGGGAAATCCCTGGCCTTTTTGCATGGAGACACCTAAAAGAGCCGTCCTACTTCTTCAGCGCCGCATCAATCGCATCCGTAATATTGCCATAGGCCGATTGATTATACTGAGTCTTCTGCAGGCCCTTCACCACCAAGCTCTTGTCAATAACCACCACCACCGGGTAATTATCGCTAACCAGATAGCTACCGGCAATTTTGCCGCCGAAATCCAGCATTAACGGGTCGCTCGTTTCTTTCCTGATCCTGGCTCTGGCGATCCCGCGCACAATGCCGGGAATGGTGTGCAAATCCAAAAGACCAAGCAACTGAATCTTTGAGCCGTAATTGCTCTTGAGATTGCTGACCCACGGGTCCATCGCACGGCCTGAGTCCCTATTTGCAACAATGACCACCACCACATTACCTTTCAGAGCGGCGCTGTCCCAAGTCTTGCCGAACTGATCCTCAATCTTGAAAGCTGGCGCGTTCTCACCAACTCCCAGCGCCAACGCGCCCACCGCAGCAGCGCCCACCATTATCACCACCAACGCCCCAAGCAGATAAAACCTAAGCATATTGTGATTTCTCCCGCCGTATATTTGGTAAGGTACTATACGAGTATTACCAAAGTATGATTACCCAAGTTGACAATGAAATAATGGCGGACAGGCTTCGGCATCAGGATACCGAAGCAACTAAATGGCGGACAGGCTTCGGCATCAGGATACCGAAGCAACTAATGGCGGACATGCTTCGGCATCAGGATACCGAAGCAACTAAACCCCCGATCCTAGTCCCTAAGCGGCGTAATCAAAACCTCGCCGCTGCCAAGGGTGTCAATCGAATAGGGATCGACAGTCGATGGCGCCAGAGCCGTAAACGAATGCTTTATTGTAATATCCCAATCTGCGCCAGGCCCCGAGAGCTTCACATCCCCCATGGTCGCAGTAATGAGATGCATATGCTTAGCCGACTTGACCTTAAACGATTCTCCGGTCGCTTTAAGCACACAGAACGTGGGAAACTCCGTAATGCTCTCCACGCAATCTGCGCCCTCGATATCCATACCATTATCGAGAACAGGCGAATCGGCGCGAAGCGCCATCGCGGCCTTGCAGCCATCATCCAAATGCAGGGCGCGGCCTCTGTTATAATCGAACATACGATAGGTGATCTGGGTCTTTTCGCTCACCTCAAACGAAATGATCCCAGGCCCGACCGCATGCACGGTTCCGGTCGGCACATTGAAATGCATCCCCGGCTTCAGATTATCCGCGCGGTATAGCAAGCTCAACACCTCAGCCTCATTCGGATTCTCGGTCTTGATAAGCTCACAAAGCGTCTTAACATCCACCCCACTCTTCAAGCCGCAGAAGAGATAAGCATCCGGGTCCGCGTGCAGAATATACCACATCTCATCCTTATGCTCATTTTCCTCGACAGGATGCACCTGCACCGAAAGCTTCTCGGCGGAATCCAAGACCTTAACCACCACGGGCACATCCACAACTTTATCGAGCGCCATGCCAGCAAGCGGCCCGTTGACGATCTTCGTAATGGTCGCCAGGCTCGGGTCTCCGGGATCAGTCGGCCAGGCGCTGACGTCCCAAGCCTCTCCTATAGGCTGGGCAGACTCAACGCAAGCCCTATCATACAATTCACACAGACGCCCACCACCCCAAGGCCTCGGGACAGACACCGGTTCAAACAACAATGGATAATTAAATTGACTCAAAGCATACCTCCGCGCATTCTTTAGCAACCGCACTATATACTTTTACGACAACCGCCGGCATTCATCCTTCGCGAAATTTCTGCCGATACTACCATCATAATTATCTCGTTATGATGCCCATTTTACGGAATAATATAATTAGGAACTAATTGGCTCAAAAAGCCGTCATGTAATATGTCGACATGACCGACAAACAACTCAACGCCTAAGCTCTAAAAAGAGCGCGGAGGACCCAATAATTGGGGCGAATTCTGGACTTATGCCAGGAAGGTTACCTCCTAAACCCAGCCCGACAGCTAACTCCGCAGGCGCGGCAGGAAGGAATAAGCATTTGCCTAACGCAAAAATATTTAGCCACAAGATACATTATCGCATATCAGACGGATATGCAGTTGTACGTCCCGAAGAAGCGTGCAATGAAGAAACAACCGAAGCTCTCGCACATCTGGCAAGTTCTGATCTAATTGACTCAAAGCATCTTGTGCTGGACTTGAGCCATTCAAAATATGTAGCAACCCCTGGCTACAGGTGGATTTTGAGGCGTCTGAAAGAACTGGAATCCAGCGGAAAATCGTTGACATTAGTAGGGTTGTCTCCGACAGTCGAAAGGACATTCAAGCTTCTCAGACTAGACGAAAGCATACCTACTGCAAAAACCGTCCCCGAAGCTATAGCAATGATTCGCCGCCAAGAAGCGGCCGCTATGGCTTAAGGGCTAAGATTTCAACGGACGCATAAACTACTCTGTCATGAAGAGAAACGGGGTGGCGATTCCAAAATCGCCACCCCGTTTCTCAATACTATTTACTTCACTATCTTAACCATCTGCTTACACAAAAGTTTACCAGCCTTTGTGTGTGTGTCCAGCAAAACCTGCATTTTATACAATCCCGGTTGGATTTTAGGTACACCCACGGTGTACGTGCAGCCGCCGCCTCATGTATATCCCCCGGTAACGGTGCGCACTAACTTTCCGTTCTTATCGATAAAACTAACTTTAGGGGCATACTTCACACTACCGTCCCCTATCAAGTTAACAAGAACACCCTCACCCATCTTCACAACAAGGCTGAAAGCCTCTGTCTTACCCACAGTCCACACCGTCTGCTTGCTGACCATGCCTATTGCCGCAGTCAACTTGCCGCCGGAAATATCCAGCACGTTTTCTTTATCGGGCAATACCTTCGCGGTCGCTAGGAACTCACACCCCAATTTCAGCTTAACCGAACCTGAACTAACGACCATACTGGGCACAGCCACGCGATATTCCCCGGCAGGAATCGCCATAGGTTTTCCGGCGATAGAACTAAACTCGAAGCTTCCCTGATTGCCAATTACGGAACCAGCGCTTGCAGTCCCGCTCATCCCATAGAGATTCTTCACCCGAACACTCAGCGAGCCCATCGGCCCACCGTAAGGCTCCACGTTCAACTTATCCCCGCGCTCACTCGGGCTTATCGCATAGAACTTCTCCCCGATCTTCACAATAGCATTGAGCGCGACAAATTGCTGCCCGTAATCAGCCAACACCGTCTTACCGGCGCCATTCGTGTTGACATATAGCTTGTCACCATAGCCCAATAATCTGGAAGAAGGCCCTCTCCGAACAAAATCGCCATAAACACCGTTCGAATTGGCATCCACAAGCACACATTCCACAGCGCCCTTGTTAGTCTCAATCGTCCCTTTCCAAGCGCCCTTCTTAAAAAGATTGCCGTATAGCTCATCGCCTTTGACGCCGCTCCACATTGCGCCGAGCTTAAGGAGCAAAGGAGCGTTCGCCTGATCGCCCTGACTGGACGTAATGCTGATCCAGTCGGTAAATGCATACTGATATTTCTGCACAGTCGCAATGCTCAAAGGCATAGGCGTCTCATCCGAAAAGTCCCAGTCGCGGTCGGTATCCACATATACCTTATCGTAGCCTTTACCAGCGCCTTTAGACTCATCCAGAATCAGCCCGATCAAACCGTTACCGAGATTATCCACCTTATACACCCAATACCTGGGCTTTTCGGACACCAGCTGCGGCGCCTTTTTCACCAAAAGGCTCGCGAGATAATCCCACTTCACACAGCTCATCCGCGCGACATCCTCGCAATTCACTTCCGGATCCCATTTCAGGTCATAACTACCGGTTTTGAGCTCAAAATCTGCTGGAATTGGCTTAGATATGGAATCGTAATCGCTTGATGCGCTAGCTTGCGGAGCTATCTCCAGCTTAACGTCCGTTTTTACATCCCCGTCAGCCACCTTAAACGCCACGTTCGGCGGAGCGTCATCAGGTCCACCTAAATAGTATTCATTCTGATACGACTGAACAATCACTTTCACGTCGCCCGAAGCCACTCGCGCAGAGAACTTACCTTCTTCATCAACGCTCAGGATTTCAGGATTTATGTTCTGTGGTCTGCCGCCGTGATATATGTATATCTCTGCTTTAGCGGCAGGCTTGCCCGTGCTCTTATCAACCACAACTCCACTCACCAGCGCGCCTTTACACAATTCCAGGTCCAGAGTGTTCTTACGGTCGGATTTCAGCTCCACATTCAACTTTGCAGGCATGCTGTATTCAGCGGCCAAATTCCCTGCGGAACTCCAAATGGTTGCACCTGGCGATGATACCACCACGCTCACTTTACCCACCGGAATCCCACTAACCCGGAATACTCCCTGCCGATTCGCTTTGCCTATTACCGGCTGATGATAGTTATTTCTCGAGGTGTCCGGAATCACCATCACGCCATAGCCTTCAGGGGCTGGGCCGGCATTCCCAGGCAGGCTCAGCTTGCCTTCAAGCTCGCAAGCCTTCCGGCAAACAAGCGTAAGATCATCGCCAATTTGGCTCATATCCAGGCCGCACTCCATAGAAGCGTAAGCGCTCTTACTGACATTCAGCGCACCATAAACATTATCGAACGAGCTCGGATCAGCCAAATGATCGATCGCAAACTTACCGTTCTTGTCGCTAATAGCCGAGGGACCAACTCCCTGAATTGACAATCCAGTCTTCCCATCAGCGCTTCTAGCTTCAAAATACCCACAAACAACGTTCACCCCAGCAAGAGCCTTGCCATTTTCATCGACAACCTTGCCTTTGAGCTTATAGCTGGGCCAGAGAGTCATAGTCAACTCACCGTTCTCATCAGGACGACCGCTTGCGTAGCTATAGCCCTTAGCCACAGCAACAAAGAAGTCGCGGTCATCACCACTCGAAGCCTGGCTGAATTGTCCCTTCTTATCTGCATGAATAATCGTCTTATTGAGCTTCCTTGACGTTGCATCATAATGCAAATAATAGACAGCAGCGCCCGCGATGGGCTTACCATTCCGACTTACAACACTTCCCTTGATCACGCGTTCCGAGCTTGGGGGCAAGTTCATTCCGGCAGCCAACGCCGCCTGCCCAACCCCAATGAAGAACGCCGCTGCAAAAACCACCACAGACAATTTTCTCAAAGCACCTTCCTCCAATTTGTAAATGATGCGCCCGATACTGCTGAAACGCAATCTTGATAAACTTCCTACAATCTAAGACGCCTAATACCAATGCTTTTGTGTAGTTGCCGGCCAACTTTCAGAAATAAACTCACAACCGCGTAATTATTGATTCTCCTTCTCTCTTGAATTCTCCTTCACGCTTTGCCCCAATTCGCTCGCCAATATTTCGATATCGAACCCCTCTTTCCTGATTCGCACATCATAATAGAACAAAATCTTGGCAGTACCAACACAGGTATGGTCATCGTGCTCACAATCGCTATCAAAACGCGGGACATTATATCAACCTCTCAATTGCTTAGCGTTCTGCTTTGCAATAACTCCCTTGCCCGTTTTTTCTTCGATTTGTTTCCGGGCATTGCCGGCAATTGTGCCACCCTGCTTTGCTATGGTGCGGCTATCTTCAAATGTTTCCGGCGTTTTTTCTTTGGATATTTCTGTGGTTGTTACTTCAGCAAGCATGTTTAAGACCAACTCCAAATTGCTCATATTGTCCCGGAGGTTTTCTTTCTTGAGTTCCTTAAACTGCTTGTATTGCTTGGTGGTAAATCCGCTCCATGCCATGGTGATCTCGTCGGTGAGTATGGCGTATTCCTGACCTTTTTGGATACCACGATTATCCCATTCATCGGTGAGTTCCTTGCGAACTTCAATGCTTTTCAGCCGCTGGTTAATCCACTCTGTGGAATAGCCTTTCTTGAGATACGTTTCCATTGCTCGGTTAAAAGCCTTTTCAGGGTCCTCTGTTTCCTCTATGCGTTCATATCCCACTTTAGCCAGCCATTGTTTGAATGGTTCTGCTTTAGGTGAAGGGATAGATTGGATGAGGCGTAAGAGTTGTTCTGTGTCGGCTACATCAGTAAGGCGCATTTTGCCATCGGCGGCAGACATTTTCAAAGCGTGACAATTTGTCACGGTTTCATTTCCTTCAGCATTCAGACGCTGCTTGAGCTTTCGCCAGTATGCATGCGAATCAATGCTCTCAGTCAAAATGGCAACTATATCAACAATGCTGAAATACCATTTCTCCGCATCCCCATCCCAATAGGTGCGCACCTTTTTTGTTTCAAATAATTTTATTGCAGTTTCTTTTGTCATTTATCTCTCCCAACGCATAGCCAGCGCCACCATGCCTGACGCCACTATCAGCAACACCGCCACAACCATAGTCGCACACCCCGCCGCTGCGCCAAATTTCCGCTGCCTACCTGACCTGGTTAAAGGAATTCCAATCTGCCTGGAAAGCCGTGATTTCGCCGCAGAAATACCAAGTAATCTTTTCCAAGAGAAACCGCCTCTGTTCATTTTTTCCTCCCAATTCATCTAATTGAATGCGAAACAGCAGAGGCTGACATTAGCATCCTCCACAGTCGGGAATACCTGACTCCAAGCGCCTTTTCTAGTGCTCACCTTGCCTGTCCGACCTTGCCCGTTGTTGCAGTGCGAACAGGTTGATCTGTGGATCAAAGCAATCTGACCTTTGGCTGCCCAATTCCCGAGGGCGTTTCCCAAATTGACGGTAAACAATGCATTCACACAAACACGGAATTAAGGAAGCACAGACCTGGTTTGGTTTGACAATTCGATGGAGGATGAAGCTCCCGCAGAACCAATCCCTTTTTCGACCTGTTTTATTCCGTGATTCACAATTTCCGTGCTGCCGTGATTGAAACAGTTGATTTTCATAAATGTGGGAAGCACCCGTTTACGTATTCTCTTTCTCGCCTGCATCTCCCTTCACTCCCTGCCCCAATTCGTTCGCCAATATTTCGATATCGAACCCATCTTTCCTGATTCGCACATCATAATAGAACAAAATCTTGGCAGTGCCCAACACAGGTATGGTCATCGTGCTCACAATCGCTATCAAAACGCGGGATAATATATCAACCCAATAGCTCCCTTGCTTGCCGCTCATCTGCTCCCTGACCTGAACATAACTCACAGGCCCAAGCAACATCAAAGCAATAAGTAAAAATACCAAAACTACCGTAAAGTAGATACCAAAGCCCTTCCAATAGTTCTTTTTCATCAGCTTCCAGCTCCTGGAAATAGCCTGCAAAGGCCCGCAAGACTCAACTATCAGCGATGGCTCCACAAGCATCAACTTCACTTCAAAACATATCATCCAGATCACCGCAGCCATCAACAACCCAAGCATTTCCAACATTCTAATGATATCTGCCTGGCTGGGATTAACTGAACGCCCCATCTCAGCCATAGGCTCGATTATGCCGGCAATCAGAAAAAATGGGGTGAACACAAATGCGTATTTTATCAGAACAGCGCCGATAAACGGCCAGGCTACTTTAGACTTGAATATTCGCGCGTAGCACTGCCCGATGCTGGTATCCCTGCCAAGATAACGCTCAGACACGGCAAACGTAAGCGCGGCTGTGACTAATGCCTCGGGAAGAATCGTCCACAAAAACGACCAATTGACACCGGCGCTCTGCCTTATTGCACGAGTATTGATTATATCAATCACGGATATCGGAACATACAATATAGTGGCAACCCCAACCAACAGAGCGAAATTGCTCTTAAAAAGATCAACGGTCTCATCAAGTAAATCCACAATCCCCATAGGCCGCAGACGACGTTTTATAGCGCTCATAACAATAACCTCATATCAGCCCCTCAAAAAGCGCAGTTGCTTCGGATGCATGCCGAGCTCTTCCCTTCCGGACTCTCCACTTTCCACTTTCCACTTTCCGCAATCCCTTCCCTGCCATCGAACCATCAAACTATCAAACCATCATCCCAAATAGCGTCAGCGCATTGGCAGTGGTCATCTCAGCGACAGCCTCCAAGGTTATACCCTTTACGCGCGCCACTTCCTCGGCAATATATTTTATGTATGCCGGCTCGTTGCGCTTTCCCCTGAATGGGATCGGAGTCAGATACGGGCAATCGGTCTCAATCAGCAGCCTGTCATCAGGACACATCGCAACAACCCTTCGCAGCTTTTCAGAAGCTTTATAAGTGACCGGCCCATCAACTCCAATATAAAAACCCATATCCAGCGCTTCGCGGGCAAAGTCTTCATCGCCTGAAAAATAATGAAAAACGCACCG
>JAPLCU010000201.1 GCA_026392045.1 Armatimonadota bacterium | reverse complement strand
CGCTTACCCGACCGGAGCCTTACGTCATCTTGCGCCCGATATAGCGGCGCCGTTGACGTAAGACTCCTAGAAAGCGTAATAGACTAAAAATTTAAGCGTGGGTCTTGACAAAAAACGCATTTTCATAGATGCGGGAATGGCTATGACCAATAACCCAGCAAGATTAATCGAACATTAATTCCCGCAGCTTGCGCTTCAGTATAGTCCGTAGCTGCGGGAACTTTTGATTGTGTAAATCTAAAACTCTGAATTTATAGCCGTTCCCGCAGCATAGCTCAAAACTTCCTCTTCAAATACTCAACAAACGGCTTTGCGCTGAGTTCTTTGCCGGTGATTACGTGTATCAGCTCAGGGCTGGAATAGCGCATGCCGTGCTTGTGGACGTTCTCCCGCAGCCAACCCAGTAATGGCGCAAACTGCCCGCTTTCAATCTGCGATGGCAGATTTGGAATGGTAATCTGAGCGGATTCCATCATCATTGCGTTGTAGAGGTTGCCCAGGGCGTAGGTTGGGAAGTAGCCGAAGCCGCCTGTGAACCAATGAATATCCTGCATGACGCCGTCTTTGAAGTCGCTTGAATGAATCCCCAGGTATTTCTCATACATATCGTTCCAGGCATCGGGCAGATCGGCGACCGTGAGCTTGTCGGTGATGAGTTGTTCTTCAAGAAGCATCCTGATAACAATATGCAGCGAGTAAGTTACCTCATCGGCCTCGGTGCGTATCAGGCTTGGTTTGACGAGGTTCGCATAAGCCCAAAGCTTCTCTGGCGTCAAGTCACTCGCTTTTTCGGGGAAGAACTCACCGATCACCCCGCTCAGATATGCGCTGAACTCACGGCTTCTGCCCACCATATTCTCCCAAAGCCGAGATTGCGATTCGTGTATGCTGGATGACAGCGGCGACCCCATCGGCGGGAATTTGCCATAATCCTCAGGCAGCCCCATCTCATAGAGAGCGTGCCCGGTCTCGTGTATAACGCCAAATAGCGAGGAGATGAAGTTCGACTCATCGTAACGGGTCGTAATCCGATAATCCAACGGCCCAAGATTGGTCATGAAAGGGTGGGGGGATATGTCGAGCCGGCCGCACTCGAAGCTAAACCCCAAATCCTGCGCCACATTGCGGCACAGGCGATTCTGCGCAGTTTTGTCAAAATTGCCTGATATCTCGCTTTGCCCGGCCAATTTCTGCATAATTAGTGGAAGAAGATGCCGCAATTCCTCGCCAAGCTCCACCAACAGCGGCTTCACAATCGCCATCTTCGCGCCGGGGTCGTAGGCATCCAGCAGCGGATCATAAGGGTGCTCATCATAGCCCAGCAACTCGCTGCGCCTCTTCGCAAGCTCCACCAGCTTTTCGAGATAGGGCTTTGTGGCCGCAAAATCGTTTGCAGGCCGAGCCTTCACCCAGGTATTATAGGAAGCAGAACTCACTTGCGTGGATTCAGCAAGAAATTCCGCAGGGAGCTTTCGTTCGATATCCAAAGCGCGCTTAGTCAACCTCACGCTGACCTTGTCCGTGTCCGATAGATTATCCATATCCGCAAAAAGATCGTCCACAACACGCGCGAACTGGGGGTCTGTCGCCATTTCGTGGAAAGCAAGCGACATGTGCTCCTTCTGATCTGCGCGAGCCTGCGCCGCCTGCGGAGGCATCATCACGCTATGGTCCCAACCCAGCAGCGAACCGATACACTGATTTCTGTAAAGGTCTGCCAATCGTTTGTAATAAAACCCAAGTCTTTCACCCGAACTCATATCACCCTCCCATTATATACTCTCTCTTAGAGCTTCCTCGTAGCTATTCAATATTCCTTTTTGACCTAACATTTGCCCCTTGACCGCTGACCCTATCACACACTATCATGATGGCACAATCTCCAAACTCGTTGAATGGAGGCAACTATGAGACACCTGGCGCTTATCTTCGGATCGATTCTTTTTGTAATTATGGCGCAAAGCCCAACGCTTGCCATTGATACCGACAAGGTCACCATCAAGAACTCGTTTGAAAATGGCGAGGTTCGCGAATATAAAGTCGACGTTACAATCAAAGGCAACTTTCCCAATCCAGAGACAAAGCAGCCGATGGACATCGACACTGCGATGTCATTCAAAATCAGACACCGATACACCAGACGAGACAAAGACGGCCTTGCGCCTCTTGAAATATCACTCCGAGAGGGCGAAGTGACCATTGATGGTCAAAAAATCAGCATCACCCCAAGTTTGTATCCCAAGCTCACGGCTCTATTGGATATAGACTTCGTAATTTCGAACATAATCGGTATTGAACTGCCGAAACCCGGCGCTCTGCCGGGCATAAATTACAATAATATGCTCATGCTCTTTTACCTGCCGGGGCCGACTCAAGGGCGAGCGCTGGGCGAGACGTGGGATTTCAAAGTCATGTTTCCGGCCTTAAAGGAAGCCTATAATTTCAAGAACACTCTGAAATCTCTGGAGACTGTCAATGGCGCTAAGGCCGCTATGGTAAAGCAGGAAATAAATCGAGTTCCTATGCCATTGTCTACCGACCCAATCCCGCAGCTCAAAGCAACCGCCCAGAGCGCTTTCGCGCCCTCAAACGGCAAGCTGCTGAAAAGTCACATTGATTGCGAGGTTGCGCTAATCGCCTCATCTGCGGGCGAGAGCTCACCAAAATCCAACCGAGCGAGCATTAAAATGGATATCTCGCTGCTCAAATAAAGAAATCTTCGGTATTTCGGTAAACTTGTTCCCGAAATGAACCCTTAGTTGCTTCGGTATCCTGATGCCGAAGCCTACCGCACATCATGAAGAAGAGGTTGTAAATGTAGTTGCTTCGGTATCCTGATGCCGAAGCCTACCGCACATCATGAATAATATGGGTTCAGTCCCGAAAAAAACCCTTGCATTGCGTTAAATAATAATTCCCAATAAGAGGTTGTAAATGTTCCCTTAGTTGCTTCGGTATCCTGATGCCGAAGCCTACCGCACATCATGAATAATATGGGTTCAGTCCCGAAATCTTCGGTATTTCGGGAAACTTAGTTGCTTCGGTATCCTGATGCCGAAGCCTACCGCCATCATGAATAATATGGGTTCAGTCCCGAAACAAACCCTTGCATTGCGTTAACTAATAATTCCCAAGAAGAGGTTGTAAATGTTCGCTTTTGGCGTAATACTGGCAGGTATTTGCTTTTTTTTAGTCCTATACTGGTGGTCGGAGGGTATGATCGAGGGCTCCGAGGCTTTCATTCTCGCCACGGTCTATTGCGGTCTCGCTTTTGGGATATTTGTGTCGGAGGGGTGGATGTGGTTGCTGGCGTTTATTACATTCGTTGGGGCCATAGCCTACACACTGTATTCGTTCAAGCTCGGAGGTATGCGCGCAATTTACAGGAATCAATGTAAGACCTATATGTTGACCATCCAGGCCGATCCCTCCAACCGCGCTGCACGAGAATACTTGGCGCAGACTCTATATAACATGGGCGAGCTTGAACGATCCGTTGAAGAGATGGCATTCGCAGTGAAGATGGGCGGGGATATGGAAGCCCAATATCGCCTCAACCAATGGGAAAGAGAACTCCATGAGCGTGATTCCCTGAACCCGATTTGCCGCTGGTGCAGAACCGAAAACCAGCAAGATGCCCGAATTTGCATCAAGTGCGGCGCCGATCTGCCTTACCGCAGCCCGCTCAACCATTGGATAGCTGGCGGACGCACAGCCTCATCCAGATATTACCTGATCCTGACTGCAGGCGCAACTTTGGTGATCGTTTCGCTCATTATGTCCCGTTACTTTTCGCTGCCGCTGTGGTTCGCGCTGTTTCCCGTGGCGTTAGTCGTAATGGCCCTGGTTGGTTGGTCGCTCATAAGCTCCGCAAGATCATAGCCTCAAACGGGGAGGGCGAGGCTCCCGCCGAGCCTTTTACGCCCGCTACTTTGCATTCATGAACGAGCTATTGCCATATACCACCAGGTTGCCATATTCGTACACCTTCATTGGACAATACGGCTCAACAAACTGTTTTTCTTTATCCTTGCAGATGAAGAGCGTGGGCTTGTTTTCAGCCGCGAGACGTGCTACGTCCTCAGTATTATCTAAATCATTCGGCTTGATATTCAGGTAGTAAAGCAGCCCTGGCCTCCAGAGTTTATATGAAACAATCTGAGCCTTGGGTAAGGTTAATATCCTCTGCGCGACCTGTTTTGAGCTCAAAAAGCCGCTGACTTGCGGCAGCAATGCGTTTATGGCGAGCATTGAGAATGCGATCATGCCTGCCGTCATCATCCACGGAGCGCGCCTCAATCCAGTTGCTTCGGTATCCTGATGCCGAAGCATACCGACAGCAGGCGCCAGGAATACCAGGACAAGGACAATTGCTGTTAATTCGGCTAGTTGCATTGCATCAGGGAACTTCCGGCTTACGGTAATTATCAGGCCGATTGCCAGCAGCAATGAAAAAACGCAGCCGATCACAATTCCGATTTTAGCCGATCTTCTTAGCGCGTCGCTCGTTTCTATCTTGCTGAGAAATGTTCCAATAAGAATCGCGCAGACCGGGAACACAGGAAGAGTGTAGGTGAAGTTTTGCGTTTTTGATATGGAGAAGAATACGAGCACTATGGCCAGCCAGCATATACACAGCTTCGCCCCTGTATTTGCTTTCCATTGGCTTCGAATCGACTGCAGCAAGAAAGCGTTCCATGGGAACAAGAATAATAACAAGAAGCCAATATTGTTGAAGTGAGAATACCAGTGGCTGGCCTGGCTCTTATGCAGAGGTTGCACAAACCGGGCCAGGTTATGTCCTATGATGAACTGCATGACAAACGCTTTCCCATGCATAACCCACATGGCAATATACCAGGGCAGCCCTACAATCATAAATATCAATATCGCCAGGAGCGCGTCAAGGGATCGGAGCTTGACCAGTTGACGAGTCCAAACTAGGTGAGCAATAAACGTCAATAGAAGCAGGAGCGGAACGACAGGGCCTTTTGCAAGCATTCCGAGGCCGGTTGCCAGCCCGCATATCGCCATCCAAAGGAGACGTTTTGGATAATCGCTATCTATCCATCTTCGATAAGCATAAAGCGCAGCCACCATGCAGCCCACCATGATTTCATCGGTTGCTGCGGCGTGTGACATTATAATCTGCAAAAGCGAGGTTCCCATAACCGCCGCCGCAAGCACACCGGCGCGCTTTCCGAAATCATAAGAAGCGAGCAGATATACTCCAAGCAATATGAGAACCGCAAAAATGGCGGAGGGCATGCGTATGGCGCCTTCAGTTAGCCCGGCTGCCTTCACACAAATAGAAGATAACCAATAAAACAGCGGCGGCTTATCAAAACCCAGGCCGAGGCTATTATGGGGGGTTAGCCAGTCGCCGGTTTTCACCATTTCTTTGACGAACTGCCCGTAAATCGGTTCGTCCGGGTCAACAAGCGGGTTGCGTCCGAGCCCGGCAAAATACAGCAGATAAAGCGCGACCACTGCCGTCAGAGTAAGAAGAACCATCCTGGTGTGTGGAGATTTTATTTGATCCATTAATTGCTCCAAAAGTCTGAACTATTGAATCAGTATACTACGTTTCAGCTCAAATGTCCTTCTTTTTGGGCACTTAGTTGCTTCGGTATCCTGATGCCGAAGCCTGATGCTTGATCGTCGGGGAAATCCATTCCCCGACGCACGTTAGTTAGTTAGTTGCTTCGGTATCCTGATGCCGAAGCCTGGTGTTTGATCGTCGGGGAAATCCCTGATGCCGAAGCCTGATGCTTGATCGTCGGGGAAATCCGTTCCCCGACGCACGTTTAACTGTTTCGGGATTTCCGGGTTGGGTTAAACGCTGGGATTATAGTTTGATGGGCTTGTAATCCAACCCTCAAATCCCGAAAAACCAAAATTATGGCGCTATCAAATCTCCTGGCGAGATCGCACGAATAGGGTCTTGGGTTTCCAGGGGTCATCTGCGAGCAGGAGCGCTTCCACCTTGGGCCTTTTGGGGTCTTTGGCGATGGCGCGCGCTTCATCCAGGGTCAGAGCCTTTGTAGAGGCATTATTATCATCTGCGAAACGAAGGAAGTTCTCAGCCAGATCAGCCGACGAGAAGCAGACCAGCCCTGATACACCATCTTCCGGTGAGAAATAGCCGAGATATTTGTCATTTTCCAGATAATGCAGCATGAAGAGATTTTCAGGGAACTCATTGAGATCCAGCGAGATTAATAGATTAAGAGTTTGAGGATTATCTATCGGTGAAATCATCTTCAATGCCTCCTTCTGTTGTGCAAACACCCTGCAACTTTAGTATATCTCACAAATAAGCGCTTGGCAACTGGTAATTATACTAGTTTTTGGTCAAGAAGCTTCAAATCCAGCCCGAACATAATTTGGTTGCAAATGCCGCCCAATCTCTCTTAATATCCCTTTCGGCCTTTCCTCCCTTTCGGGTTTTCGTGATTAAATCCCTTCCCCAATTCCGTGTTTCCGTGATTGTATTTTCACCTGCAAATTTGACATAGCGAAAAACCTCGGATATACTATTTTTGCAGATCAGGCGGCCCCGATTTAGGCGGGGTGCGGCTGGGCCAAACTTTGGCAGCGGGTTTATTGGAGCCCTGTGGGACTGGTTAGTGTCCACAGGGCTCTTTTTGACATTTTTGGAGGATGAATGGATAACACAAAAGTAGTTGCAAGGAAGACATCAGTGGCGATGTTGTCTGTGATTTCAAATACAACGCTGGTAGTGTTGAAGCTGATAATTGGGCTTGCGATTGGGTCTGTGTCAGTTATTTCCGAAGCGATCCACTCGGGGGTCGATCTTTTGGCAGCGATCATTGCGCTTTTTGCAGTGAGAACGGCGGGAATTCCTGCAGATGACGACCACCCATTCGGTCATCACAAGGTCGAGAATATTTCAGGCACCATCGAAGCGCTGCTGATCTTCGTTGCCGCGATTTGGATTATTGTCGAGGCTGTGGAGAGATTGGTGAATCCGTCGCCCATGCAGCACGTTGGTTGGGGTGTTGGCATAATGTTGTTTTCGGCAATCGCCAATATCATCGTGTCCAGTAAGCTTTTTAAGGTCGGAAAAGAGACGGATTCCATGGCGCTGCAGGCCGATGCCTGGCATTTGCGCACGGATGTATACACCTCCGCAGGCGTTATGCTGGGGCTGGCGCTGATCACCATTGGCAAGTGGCTTCTTCCAAACATGAACCTTGATTGGATAGACCCGGTGGCTGCTATCTGTGTTGCGATGTTGATCATTAAGGCGGCATGGGATTTGACCATAAAGAGCGGGCGCGATCTAATGGATGTTAGCTTGCCCGCCGACGAAGAAACCAAGATCAAAGAGATTATAGCGAGCCATAGCCCCGTGGTGCGCGCATTTCATAGGTTACGCACCCGCAAAGCCGGCTCCACGAGGTTCGTTCAGTTTCATCTGCTGGTGAGCGCGGAAATGAACGTGGAGGATTCTCACAAACTCAACGACAAAATTGTGAAAGCTATCAAGGCACAATTTGATAGCTGCCTGGTTTCCATACATATTGAGCCATGCGATGGCATGTGTGTAGCCGATTGCGTAGGCTGCCTTCTTGATGACGATGCCAAGCAATTGATCAGAGAGAATGCAGACACCCACGCCTAAGCCCTAATACCTAAGCCCTTATTATTGGTTACCGGTTTGCGCTGAGTTGTTGTCGTCGCCTCGGGCCTGACCGTATATACCGGCTTCAAGATGCGGAGTTCGTCGTGAACATACTCATCTTCAGGTATGCTGTGGCCATCGATTATGATGCTGTTTCTGATGACGGTATTGGACCCGATGTGCGATTTACTGCCGATAACGCATTGCAGTATTTCGGCCCCCTCGCCAATGACGGCATCCTCGCCGATTATCGTGCGCCTGCCCAGCACAGCATTGCGTTTAATGAACGCGCCCGCCCCGATATAGACCGGTGAGCTGATTGTCGCCGATGGGTCAATCTGTGCGCCTTCGCCAACCCACATGCCTTCGCGGACCTGTTTTGCTGGTAGCTTCAGCTTGAGGCTGCCGGTGAGGGCATCGGCGTGGACATTCCGATAGCTGTTCGTGTCCCCGATATCACACCAGTATCCTCTCATGTTGAACCCGTAAACAGGCTCGTTATTATTGAGCATGCGAGGAAATATCTGGCGGGCGAAATCGCAGTATTCGTCGTATGGGACGCTGCTCAGCGCCTCTGGTTCGAGGATATAGATGCCGGCGCTTATTGTGCTGCCTGTAATTTCATTGGATTTGGGCTTTTCCATGAAATAAGTAATCCTACCCCTCATATCATGCTTCACTAAACCGTATTGCGAGGGATCGTCGACTCGATGAAGAAGAATGCTCGCAATGGCAGAAGCCCCCCAATGCCTGGCGATTGCCCCTGAGAGGTCTATATCTGTCACAACATCGCCCGAGAGCACAACAAACGTGCCCTCTATCATCTTCTGAACTAGCTTAACGGCGCCGGCAGTGCCCCTGGGTTCGTGCTCGATGGAATAGCGAATATTCACTCCCCAGCGCGAGCCGTCGCCAAAGTATTCCATAAGATCGGTGAGTTCAGGAGATGTGGTAATGATGATGTCCTTAATATCGTGCCAGGCCAGGAGCCTGATCAAGTGTTCCAAAACCGGTTGATCGAAAAGCGGCATCATCGGCTTTGCAGCGCTTGCTGATATGTGATGGAGCCGCATGCCTTGTCCACCTGCTAAAATAACCGCCTGCATAGACACACCTCTCGCCCAAGACTGAATTCCTAGGCAATGATAGCTAATAATTATATAAGTATTATCGGCAGCAACGCCTGGGAACTGAAGTTTGCTGGCACGTCATAAGCAAATCGTCAAGAAGTTCTGCTTGTAACAGCTCGCAAACGATGAATATGTCGCTGCGAAGTCGGGAGGGCGAAGGTCCCCCTGAGCCGTTTTTCTTAGCAGCTACAAGGCTCGGCGGGAGCCTCGCCCTCCCATCACTCACCGAAAGTGAAACCTTTCTTCTATTTGTAACAGCTCACTCTTCGTGAGAAAACAAGATTATCTAGCATCCTGAGCTCCGTCGAAGGGCGCGGTCAAGTCTAGTTAGGTGTCACTTCGCAGCCGCA
>JAPLCU010000138.1 GCA_026392045.1 Armatimonadota bacterium | reverse complement strand
GGTTAATATTACCATCTGCATACAATAGTTCAGTAAAGACTAAGTAACAATCTTGTAAAAAGTTTATCCTGCCCTATCGGGCAAGATGTAAACCTACTCAGTCTCATCATCCTTGAGCGTATTTCCTAGGCGGCACATTTCTTTGAAATTTTATTATACAAGCATTAACTACTACATGTCCACCCCAATATCCTCTAATTTGTGTATTGAAGTGTCTCACCATTAGCAATACACGGCAATAATAGTGCCAAACTGGACTGAATCTTACATAAATTCGCAATCATCAGACACAACACTAGTGAATGAATGATACATAAATACCCATACAAACAATATTTTGTGCTCATACACAGGTAATTACCTCAGCTATAGTTTTTCTAAACCTGCTTGCAAAACTTTTTTTCAAATATATCTGCCCAGCTTGCTGTAACCGAGCACATAATGCACCGTCTAACCTTCCGAACAGCTAAAATGCAAACAATACGCATACTGCTCGATACCAACAGAAGAGGAGATTCTACCATGAAAACAACAAGATTATTGGCAATTGGAATGGCGCTAATTACTGCGAGCGCCATGAGCTTTGCCGCCAGGCAGATCGGCCCAAAAGTGGTCGGCGCTAAAGCTCCCGCGGTCAGACAACAGGGAGGCGTAGACTTCGAGTGGTGGGGACCTGGTCCCGGCAGGCTGAATCAAAAGCCGGTTGCACACGGCCAGGTTACTAGCGTTGATGCCGGCAAGCTGGAAATTCAAACTCCCAAAAATGGCTTGATGCAGTTCATAATCAATGCGCAAACAAAGGTAATGGTCAATGGTAAGCCAGCCAGCATCGCCGACGTTAAGAAAGATGACAAGGTTCTCGTAAGATTCCAGCCGGTGGATGGCGGCTCCCCGATTGCTTTGGGCGTGGCTGTGCCTAAGGCCCCGGCTGTTCGGAAAGCTGGAATTCGCGGAAAAATCACTTCTATCGTTGGCAGCGTGATAATGATCGGTGAGCAGCGCGTGACCGTGAACAGCGACACCAAGTTCAGATCAGGACGCTACATAGGCACTCTTGCCGATCTGCGAGTCGGTTATCAGGTGGTTGTTGGCGGAGATCCGGCAGCAGCGAAAGTCATCGAGTTCCAGCCGATGATAGCTAAAGGCGCAGTTACCGAAGTGACAGTCGACACCATCACCATCAAGACAATCCGACAGGATATCCTCCAGCTCAAGCCCAGTGCAGCGACCATATTTATGGTCCGCCCGAGGGTTGGAGATAACCATCTGGGCACTATCGCTGATGTCAAAGTGGGCTTGCCGGTCAACGCAGGCTTCCATGCAGACAACAGCGCGCTGCTTTGGATAGACATTCTTACCGGAATATAAAAGCGCCCCAGGACATTGCAGGCGACAGAGGGCAGACTGTGCCTTTTCCCCAAGAGGGCGGTGATTCATAATCACCGCCCTTAAATTTCGTGCACTTGTTCGGGCATTCTGAGGTTGTTCGGGCTCTCAGGTTGTTCGGGCAGGATTTGCAATCCTGCCCATCCAATTCATAATTCAGCATTCATAATTACCTTACGCTACTCACGTATCCACCAGACACTGGGAATATCGCGCAACGCGACGTGCATGTCCAGTGTGGTTCCGAGGCAAGTCCAGAGGAGATACTGGGCTGTGGAAAGCGCGATGGCCGGAGTGTTATTCGTCTGGCTAAGGTGAGCAAGCCACACAGAAACCGGGTGCTCCTGCTCGGCGATATCTATGATAAGCCCGGCGGCGGTGTCGTTTGAAACATGGCCCTTTTCACCAGTAATTCGCCTCTTGAGGTGATACGGATATGGGCCGGTGTGGAGCATTTCGACGTCATGATTAGACTCAAGTATGGCGAGATCAGACCTGAGAACCTCCTCGCGAATCCTGGGAGTGATAACCCCAGTGTCCGTGACGCTCACAACCGTGCCGGATGTAGAATGAATCGAGTAGCCGACGGGACACGCGACATCATGCGAGATCGGAAACGTCCTTATAAGCAGATCACCGATGCTCATTTCAGCGCCCTCATCCAAAATCTTGTGAGGCACATCCTCTGCGCCGTCTATACGGCTGAGCGTGGGGGCATTTGTCACGATTGGGACCCCATACCTGCGTGCAGTGCGCACTGCGCCGCGGATGTGATCGCCATGCTCATGCGTGATAAGTATCGCGCAGAGGTCCGCCGGGTTCACGTGGGCCGCAAAAAGCGCCGCCGTCAGCTTACGAATTCCGATGCCGGCATCTATAAGAACCGAAGTCTTGCCGTGCGTAACGAGGATTGAATTACCTGAACTCCCGCTCGCAAGGGAGTGAACTACTAGTGCCATAAGCTCATGATACTCCCGCATTTGAGCACGGTTTTGCGCTTTTGGTTGGAGCGCACACCGTCTCAAACGCTGCGAGAGTCTAGTGAGCTCAGATGGAGAAAATCTCCCCTGTCTGGCAAGACGCTACGGTACGATTTTCTCGTGAGGCAACACGTAGTGAGCGGCGGGAAGATGAAATGGAAACCGATTGTCAGCGCAAATTGAATCCGCTAAAGTAATACTGCAGATCGTTAGTGTTTTGTGGATAGCTGCGGCTTGAGCGCCAATTTTAGCTCCATCTGAAACAGGATGGATGTTATTGCGATCCTATGTCAATAGACTGAGACTTCTTCCAAAATCATTAAAGTAGTTTGCCAAACCGACTAAGTAACAATTGATTTTGCCCAATCGAGTATTCTATTCGCTATTGCTAAAGCCGTTTCATAATCATCTTTTGATACATCAGCAATTGATCCTGGATAGCGCGTTTGAACAGCGTATTGAGTTAGCTCGGCTGCTGAATCGAGCTCAGACGACCATTTTA
>JAPLCU010000014.1 GCA_026392045.1 Armatimonadota bacterium | reverse complement strand
TTGCGGTTTCAGTCTCGGCCGCCACAATAGTCATTCCGAGGGACACGGTCATCCCAGTCACAATGGACAAGGCGATCAGCTCAGCAACGAGTAGAGCAGGTAACGTATTCTACGCACACCACACGGGCATCAACGGCGGAGGATTCCCCGAACAAACGAAGTTCACGGGCAACGTTGATTCGGTGACGAGGGCGTCAGGGAAGACGGCGGGGCAGATCGGCGTAAGCTTCGTGAGCGCCAAACTGCCTGATGGCACACAGGTGCCCATCTTGGGCCAGCTCACGTCTCTGGACAACCGCAGCGTGACTACCGACCCGTCTACCGGCAGGCTTGTGGGCAAGATCGATGCGCGCAAGGCCAACCTCAAGTTCGCTGCGATCGGCGCTGGAGTGGGGCTGGTGCTCGGGCAGGTCGTCAAAAAGAAACCGTTGATTGGCACCATACTCGGCGCGGCCGCGGGCTATCTATACGGTGCGAAACTTGCCAAACCTGCCGCCGGTAAAGACGCGGTGGTCCCGGCAGGCACCTCGTTCGGCATCCTGTTGACAGAAGATGTCACGATCCCAGAACCTGGGTCATCGGCTTCGCCCACCTCATACCCTGTTGGCCCCGGCTGGCAGGTAACTTTCAACAATCTGCAGCCGATGATGAGCGGCAATGATCTGATGGTGCCGTTCCGCTCCGTGATGAACTCAATCGATATGCCGTTTGACTATAACTCAGCAACCAAGAATGTCAGCATCAGCGACTATGAAATGCAGACGCTGCACACCGTTGGGACGAGGATCATCGACGTTAACGGCAAGAACACCAAAATGGATGCTTCGTCGCGGATCATAAATGGATCGCTCTACGTTCCCGCCAGCTATATCGAAATGCTGACTAGCAGGACAGCCTATTGGAACCAGAGGTCTGGAGTCCTGCGGATAGAATAAGGGTGCTGTGAACACCTGCTTCTTTGAGGGTGAGTGGGGGTATCCGACTGCTTCGACCGCCTCCACACCCGCCGGATTGCGAATCCTCATGCACCGGAGCAATGATCGTTCCCATGCATGAGGGATTAACAGAAGCACAAGGAGGAACAGGCAATGAGACGCTTTGGAATATTCATTTTCGTTTTCACACTCCTGGCGGCCGCTATCGGCCCAATTATGGCACAATCCATAAACGTGACCATCAACGGCGCTCCTGTCCGATTCACGGGCACGCAGCCGATGGTAGTGCAGGGACGCGCGCTGGTTCCACTGCGCGGAGTGCTGGAGCAGATGGGGGCGTTCGTCGGCTGGGACCCCGCCACACACACCGTGTTCGCACAGAATAGCGAGACAGATGTCCAGCTTCCCATCGGCTCCCGAACTGCGACTGTTAACGGGGGAATGGTGAATCTCGACGTTCCCGCGCAGATAATCGGCGGCAGCACTATGGTGCCGCTGCGATTTCTAAGTGAGGCGCTGGGCTCCGACATTGTGTGGAACAACGCAACGCGAACAGTGATGATCACAACAGACTCATCGACAGCGCCACCTCTAACTGACCCAGGTACAGTGGACATAACCTCATTCATCCAGAACTCGAAGGGCTGGCTCAAGGCTGGCTCGATTCTCGAAGTGGTGATGGAGGCTACCTCTGGCGGCGTTGCAACATTTGAGATACCGGGCGTGGTGGACCGGGTCGCGATGCGGGAAGTCAGCCCCGGCCGCTACAACGGCAGTTGGACCGTCCCGGCGGGACAGAATCTGGCGGTCTCAGACGGCAGCGTGATAGGCCAGTTACGCGTGGGAGACACACAGCGGCTGATCCAGGCTGGGAACCCTATCTCGATCGACACCGTCGTGCCGCGGATCACCAACAAGACACCCGAAATGAACAGCGCTGTCGCCGCAGTCCGACCCAACATCTCAGTGGTCTCCGAAGACAGTGGCAGCGGAGTGGACCCGACGCAAGTGAGAATATCAGTGAACGGCGTGGACGTGACGGATCAGGCCACCATCACCCGGAACTTCACGACCTACCGTCCCCAGCAGTCTCTCCAGACGGGTAAGAACACTGCTGCGGTCAGCATCAGCGACCGCGCCGGTAACTCGGCAAGCCAGACGTGGACTTTCAACGTGCAGGGCGCAGGCAAAATAATCACGTCGTTCACGCACTCAAACATCTCCAACCTGCAGCCCGGCGATGTAATCACCGCAAACATAACGGGCCAGCCCAACGGCGAAGTGAGCTTCTCGATTATCTCACCGACGGGACACCCGCTCGTCACCCAGACCATGCAGGAAACCTCCTCCGGGGTCTACCAGGGCCAGTATACGGTCCGGAAGGGTCAGGACCTGAACGGGGCGACCATCTCGGGCACGCTCAAGGTCGCGTCAGGCCAAACCTACACCGTTCCATCGGAGGGGTCCATAACCGTCCCAACCGGAGAAGCAGACAGTGCGCCGATCATCACCGCTCCTGCCGCCGGTAAAGCCATCGTCTCACCGCTGGTCATCACGGGCACTGCGCCGCCCAACTCGAGCGTACACCTGAGGGTAGAGTATTCGACCACCATCCTCGGCATATTCGAGACGACTGGCGAACTGTCGGATCAGACCGTGGATGTGGACTCGCTGGGAAAGTTCAAGTCCAGCCCGATCAAGCTGACCACGCTCATAAAGGACAAGAACACCCAGTATACGATTACCGCGACAACCGTGAGCGCCAACGGCGAGGAGTCGGAGGCAACCACGGTGACGGTGAATGGGGGTTAGAGGGTTCGAATGTTGGAAACTTGCGTGTCCCGTCCTAAGGAGGTTCACGCTACAAAGCGAAATCGCAGAAAGGAAGGCAAAAGCGATGAGCAAGAGAATAGTTTTAATGTCTGTATTACTGACGATGGTGGTAAGCTTGGCGGGTATATCCGCCAGCGCCGACAACGTAACCATCAATACATCTGGAGCGACGGCGTTCCTGTATGAAGGCCTCAGCTATCTTCCCCTGAAGAGCACGGCCAGTTTCCTGGGCGCTCCGCTGCGATGGGATGCTGAGAAAGGCCAGGCGATTATCACCTATGAGGGCCAGGATCTCGTCCTGACACCGAACAGCCTTAAAGCGTTGCACGCGGGTCAGCCTGTTGTGCTTCCGTCGCCGTCCGTGGTTGTGGACGGAGTGACTTATGTTCCCATTGGAGTATTCAAAAAGTTCTACAACATCCCAGTGGAATGGGATAAGGCCAAGTCAGAAGTGAAAGTCAAGGGCCCAAGCGGCTGGGGGATAGTGAAGGCGAGTAGTCGTCCGCCCTGGCATGGCGGACCTCCGCCATGGGCGCCGGCGTGGGGGAAGCGCGGGTACGGCCCGCAAGGACACCATGGCTTAAAGTGGAGTGGCAAGAAGTTAGGCAATATAAAGCCGAAAGGAAGTGGAAAAGCAAAAAGCAAAAAGAATGCCCAGTAGCAGCTACCGTATAAAGCCCAGACACCATGCTTCGGGGCGAAAAAAACGAGCCCCGGAGCATAATTAATCCATAAATAGGAGATATCGATATGAACACAAGAGTAAAGACGCTGTTCATAGTAGCAGCAATCATCGTGTCCCTGACTTCGGCAGTCAGTTACGGGAGCCTGATTGGCGATGTCGCCAAGGTCGGAGGCGTAGGGCTGATAGTCAGCAAGTTCGGCGGCCAGATCAATAGCTTCGTAAACAAACTGACGGCGAACAAGAACGTGGGGATGCAGCAAGCGACAAAGGTAGTGCCGATCATCAGCTTCGGCGGCGGGGGCTACATCGGAGCAGCCCAGGTAATGGGTACGAAGGCCAACGTCGCAAAGTGCAAAGCCGTAGTTCAGATCGAGGGTAATGCCCTCTTCGGCAAGAACATCCGCGCCAAAGCCCTCGTCCCGGTAGGCAGCAAGACGACCAGTAAAATAAAGAGAATCTACGGCGTCGGCGTGAGCGCGATCATAGACGTAAGGATATAGCGTCAACTGCGCGAGACCTCTAATACAGGGCAAACGCATGAATGATCAGAATGTGATCTTATACACAAGAATGATCAACATAGGGGCAGGCCACGTTGGTCTGCCCCTATGTTCACGATATGTGTTCTAATTCTATAGAGCTAGCGATGCCCAAATGCCATCATCGTTGATTCTTGCGGCTATGTCTATGCCATAGAAGTCGGCGATGGGCTGGAGCATTTCCGGGTTGTTGTCCCAGACGCTCTTTACAGCCGATCTTACTACTGCAATGCCCCGGCTTGTCATTTTGCCCAGCGGTTTGCGGGCTGGGCCGGACGGCATACCAAGTCCCTCCATTAGCGCTTTGACCGGCAGCGGATTGCGGTAGCGGTCGTTTACCATTACTTTTTGACCGGATGGCAGCTCTCGCTCATTGTATACTTTGACTGCTACTATGGCAAATAGCGGCGCCAGCGCGTCTTTGATCTTTTCGGCACACATCACATCGCCATTGGAGACCAGTTTAACCATCTTCACGATTGCTCCTGGGACGATGTTGGACATTACTGAGATTACACCGTTTGCTTTTATGTTGGGATCGGTCAGCATGGTGTATGTCAGGTCGTCATCCCCGCTCATAATGGAGAAATCGGGTCCAGCAATACTTCTTGTATAAGCCATTCGGGTAAGATCGCCTGTGGCCTCTTTGACTGAATTGATATTTTTGTGCCTTGCGGCTAATATCACAAGATCCTCAACGGAAAGCGCCGTGCCGGTTCTACCTGGGATAACGTAAGGCACGATAGTTGTGTTCGGAAACTCTGAGGCGACCGCCGAATAATAGTCGTCGCGAAGTTCCTGCGACGAAGGGCCGTTATAGTAACAATCCACCATAAGCACGGCTTCCGCGCCGGATTTCACAGCGTGTGCTGTGCTCTTGATAGCCTCTTCGGTGGAGTTGCTTCCGGTTCCAGCCAAAACACCGCACTTGCCTTTGCACTGCGCCAATACTCGCTCAATTACCTCGTCATGCTCTTCCCAATCGAGTGTCGGGGATTCGCCAGTGGTGCCCACCGCGACCACACCAGTGATGCCCTGTGATAACTGGAAATCAATGTTCTTGTTAAGTCCATCCCAGTTCACGCTCAAATCAGGGTTCATTGGGGTTACCACAGCAGTCCACGCGCCGTGCATTTTCATTTCTAATCCTCCCGGCAAATTTGGCCGTCATCGGCCGTTGTGCCTCATAAGACATTATGTATATTTTAGAGCGGTTTTAAGCTTTTGGCAACCGGGGGAAGGGAGAGTTTTGAGTTTTGAGTTATGAATTATGAGTTCTGAATTGGGGAAGGGAATATCTGTTCCTCGTCAGTGCGTACTGTGTTGCGGCGTTTCACACTCACCCAAGCCCTCTGAGTCACTGGCCGAAGTGCCAAATATTCTATACACTTTCACGAAGCCGCTATATCTTCTCAAGGAAGTCGGCAGCAATCTTCTCCAAATCCCTTATCTTGTAAACTCGCTGCGCATACTGCCTGCGGAGTTCCTTGTCCTTTATGCGCTCGGGCATGGACAGGTCGTCGGGGAAGTATCCGGACATCTCACGGCGCAGGGCTGAGATTTGATCGTAAAGCTTCGCGCACTTCTCCAGCGTGTCCGCCTTGGCCTTGAGGATGGCCTTGGCCTCGCGTAGGTATGGCGCTACGTAGACCTTGTCCTGAAATACGTTGCAGTCCATGCAGACGATCATCAACTGCAAGAAGAACCAATTATCAGTATCCTCCTGCACCAATTCGGCGAAGTATGTGTGGCCCGCGTAGCCAGCACGAATCAGCTTCACTGCCGTTCTGAGCGATTCCTTGATGATTTCTTCCTTGCTGAGCGAGGTTGTCGGCTTGCCGATAACCAATATCTTTCCGTTGACCTCTTTGAAAAAGCCGTCGTGCCAGTTGGTCTTGCGGAAGTATCCGGTGCTGTCAGCAGGCTCAGGATGGTCGTCCTTTATGTACATAAACGGGCTATAGCCAAGCAGAACAGCGCCATCGTCATCATAGCCTGAGATGATGCAGGTTTCCGAACAGCTCACGACTCCGTCGAAGGTCAATATGGGGATGCCTCTGTCGATGCTGTCAATAATCAACTTCCGGTCCGTCGCGTAATCGCTTCTGTCGTGTAGATTTACGTCATATCCAAGCATCTTGAATGTATGCCCGATGAGCGAAATATCGTTCATGATGTGATAGGCTCCCGGCCCCATCTCCTGCTCTGGAGAGCAAGCGCGGAAGGCGCAGCCGGAGATGCCCGCAAGATCGTCATAGCTGACATTCTTGCCGAGATGACCCATTGCCGATAGCACGCAGTTCAGGAACTCGTTCTGCCGGGCCTCATCGCTCCAGTCGACTTTGCGCAGGCCAGGGATCACATTTTTCTTCATATGCATCGGTTTCTCCTCCGCTCCATAAGCTGGTTGGTACAATTGTGCGACCGCCGTTTCGTTGTTTCGGAAAACCCTTTTCCCAAAACCGCCGAGCCCACATGCATAACGGCTACAAGATATCAGCTCTATCAATACAAAAAACACTCTCGTCATCAAGATAGTAGCAGCGCCAACTGGATCAAGGCCATTGCCCCGTATCTTTCGCTTCAAAAGGATAACTTGGCGATAGTCAGGGTTTATCCTTCTTTTGTTAGAGAAATCTTAGCGTTGGGGTTTCGGGAAAGGGGTTTCCCGAAACAACTCAACGTTGTACACACTATTTGTGAACTCTTACTTGAACCCAAAAAGATTGACAATGGCCTTCGTGCGGGTGTAAAGTATATGGTCTGGAGGCGCTCAATAATAGCGATTAGCCTCTTTGTTGTGAAAGGGTTCGATGTATCTATCTTTCGTTCTTGGACAATCGATAAAGGATCCTGATGGCAGGGAACTCGGTAAGCTGGAAGATCTCGTAGCTTCGCCAGCTCCGCACCTGCCTGTCATATCCGCTGTGGTGGTGAAAGCCGGGGGCGAGGTTAAGAACATCGCTTGGGAGTGCTTCCACTACGACGAGGCCACAGAGCGATTTTCACTGTCGGTGAGCGTGGACAACATAATAGATTATAGGTTTTCCGACGAAGACCTGCTTCTGCGAACCAATGTTATGGATAAGCAGATTGTAGATGTGCATGAGTATAGAGTCGTGCGCGTCAATGATATTCGAATTGAACCATCAGGAGACAGGCTCTATATGGTGGGCGTTGATGTCGGGATGCGCGGGCTGCTCAGGCGAATGGGCCTGATGCATATTATAGATAGAATCGCTAAGGTCACCAAAATCAAGCCGAACTCACAGGTCATTGCCTGGCACGATGTAGAAACTTTCGAACGCGGCCTGGGAAGGTTGAAGCTGAAAGTTTCGGCGGCACGATTAAGCGCGCTTCACCCTTCAGACATCGCTCGAATTGTAAACGAATTAGACCCTCAGCAGCGCACTGAGGTTATGGAGACGCTCGACATCGAGACTGCGGCGGAAGTGCTGACCGAGACTCAAACACACGTGCAGGCCTCGATCGTTGAGAATCTCGAAGACGAGCTTGCGGCCGATATTCTCGAGGAAATGGAGCCGGATGAAGCTGCGGACGTCTTGGGTGACATTAGCGCTGAAAAGCGCGATGATATTCTTGAAGAAATGGAGCCTGAGGATGCCGAGGATGTCAAGGAACTCCTCGAGTATGAAGATGCAACAGCCGGCGGCCTGATGACTACGGAGTATGTCGCTGTTTCCCGATCAATGACCGCTCAGGAAGCAATCGACAGAATTCGGGAGCTTGAACCGAGCGCGGAAACCGTATATTATTTATACGTGTTGGATTCATCGGAGCATTTGTCCGGTGTTTTATCGCTCAGAGATTTGATTGTTGCAAAACCTGATGCTATTATCGAGGACATTATGGTTTCCAAGGTGATTCATGTGCATCTGGACGCCGGTATCAGAGACATTGCACACACGTTAAAAGACTACAATCTATTGGCAATTCCAGTAGTTGACGAAGAGAATAGGCTGCAGGGGATAGTTACAGTCGATGACGCGCTGGAGGAAATCATTCCTGAAGGGCATCGGAGACGCATCCCCAAGATCTGGAGCTAAGGTTAAATTGGAACACAGTAAACGGAAAGCAAAAAGTAGAGAACACAAGTCAGAGCATAATGGCGCGTTAGAAGACTATCCCGACCCGCAGCCCCGCAGAGATTTTCTTTTCGGGGCGAATGTAATGCTGGAATCTTGCGTGTTGCGCCAGGCAATTGTCTTGCGCGGCGCTTTTCGCATTCCACAAATTAAACTGGAAGGAGGTTTGGCGTATGAAGCGATTTCGCCGAGGTCGACTGCTTCTGATGTTGGCTGTTATCGGCCCGGGCATTATTACGTCTGCGGCGGACAACGACGCGGGCGGTATAGTCACTTACTCCAAAGCTGGCGCTTTATACAACTACGACCTCCTTTGGGTGATAATCCTACTGACATTTGTCTTAGCCATGGTCCAGGAGATGTGCGCTCGAATGGGCGTAGTTACACAGAAGGGTTTGGGGGAACTTATCCGCGAAAACTTCGGTGTGCGCTGGACGATGTTCGCGCTTGGCGCGCTGCTTATTGCTAACCTCGCAACGACCGTGGCTGAGTTTGCCGGTATTGCTGAAAGTCTGCAAATCTTCGGGGTCTCCAAATATATCTCTGTACCGATAGCGGCCATTGGTTTGTGGATACTGATTGTCAAAGGCTCGTTTAAGATTGTGGAGCGAGTTTTCCTGGGGCTTTCGGTGCTTTACGCTACATACATAGTGTCGGGCTTCATGGCGCGCCCTAATTGGGGTGAAGTTCTTCACGCAACATACCACCCGACGTTTCATTCGGACCCCAAGTTCATGTTCCTGGCAATCGCCGTTATCGGAACAACCATTGCGCCTTGGATGCAGTTCTTTTTGCAAGCGACCGTGGTGGACAAGGGCACGAAATTGTCCAATTACAAATATCAGAAATGGGACGTTTATATAGGGTCATTGCTTACTGATGTGGTATCATTCTTCATAATTGTGGCTGCGGCGGTTGCTGTTTACCACACACATCCGGTGGATATTACATCGTCGCAGGTAGCTCTGGCGCTGCGGCCGTTTGCGAAGGGGTATGCGGAAGCGCTGTTTGCGATTGGCTTGTTCAACGCATCGCTTTTGGCAGCGGCAGTGCTGCCGTTATCCACTGCATATACATACAGCGAGGCATTCGGCTGGGAGATTGGAGTCTCCAGAAGATTTAGCGAAGCTCCCATATTCTTCAGCATTTATACGTTCTGCATATTGTTTGGTGTGTCGGTGGTATTGCTGCCTTGGAAAAACTTAATCAATCTTATGGTGCAGGCGCAAGCTGTTAACGGCATTCTGCTGCCGGTAATATTAATCTTTATGCTCAAGCTGATCAATCGTAAAGACGTTATGGGTGATTACACCAACTCCAGGGTATATAACGTCGCCGTTTGGGCGATGGCGATCATTTTGATTCTGATGACTGCCGGCTGGCTGCTCGGAATGGGTATGGGTTACTAATGAAAGAGAAAATTGTAAAAACCGAAGAAGAATGGCGCTGCGCGCTTAGCCCTGAAGAGTATGAAATACTGCGTGAAAAGGCCACTGAGGCGCCATTTTCGGGCAAATATTGGGATACCACGGAGCCTGGCATATATAAATGCGCCGGTTGTGGGCAGCCGCTGTTTAAGTCGGATACAAAATACGATGCCGGATGTGGTTGGCCTAGTTTCACAGCGCCGATGGAGCCAGATGCTATTGAGACACAAGTTGATACCAGTATTGGAAGAGTGCGCACCGAAGTTCTGTGCAGCAAGTGCTCGGGACACCTGGGACATGTTTTCAACGATGGCCCCAGCCCTACCGGCACACGTTTTTGCATGAACTCTGATGCGCTGAAACTAGAGCCAAAGAAAGAGGATAATACAAATGATTCTTGATCGACTTCAAAACGCAGGCAGATATGTTAGTATTCACCCGGGCTTTGTGCAAGCATTTAAGTATATCAGGCAGGCTCAAGAATCAAGGCCTCCTCTTGGGCGACACGATATAGACGGCGACCGCATCTACGCTATAGCGGCAAGCTCTATCAGCCACGGCAAGGATAAAGCCAAGCTTGAAGCTCATAGAAAATACATAGACATCCAGTTTACCGTGGAAGGTCTGGAGGTTTATGGATGGAACTCTATGGATCGCTGCAAACATGAGGCTGTCCCTTTTTCAGAGGCTCAGGATATTGGCTTTTATACAGATGCGCCTGAATCCTGGATTACCGCTCCCCCTGGCTCATTTGTGGTGTTCTTCCCTGAGGATGCGCACGCACCGGCATGCGGCGAAGGCAATGTGTTCAAGGTAGTAGTGAAAATCGCACTAGAGGGCTAATTCGTATCGATAGCTGTAATAACATTCTAAAGGGAAAGGTTTCTTTGCGAAACTACCATGCTCCGCACATGCTCGGGCGCTCAGAATAACATGGCGACAAAGGTAAATTTGATATTTCGGAAATCATGCCTCTTCTGTTACGTCTAATATAGTGTAGGAGGAAACGAAAATGTCAACACAAAGATTCACCCACCTAATTCGCCCTATCCAGGCGCTTCTCATTGTTATGCTCTGCGGAGTCTTAGCCGCGAGCGTGTCCGCCTATGGCAGGGACAACAAGACCTCCAACCTCGACTCTGGCAAGAGTAATGCAAAGAACGAAGCTGGCGCCAATGACGGCAAGAAAAGCAGGAGCAATCTACCTGATTCGTCATCTGTCAGGCCAGTGAGTTCGCGCGGTAGTATCACCAACCAGTCGACTGCCCCCGGGAGCAACTCCCCCGACCGTAAAGGCCAATGGGAATCGAGCAACCAGCAGCGCGGCGACTATCGCAAGACCGAGACCTACAAACCGACGGATAGCTATCGTCCAAGCCAGAGACCGGACTCAAACTACTCACAGCCCAATGGCTGGTCGAACAAGAACGACAATCGGGGCAATCAACCAAACAAACGCTCCAAGCCCGCAATGGACAACCGTAACTATCAATCTCCTGACAAGGCGCAGGTTTACACGCCTGGTCGTGATCGTGACCACAACTACAACCAGCCCAAGAAGTATGAACCACCAACCTATCGCGGGGGACACTACTACTATTCGTCGCGGCCCAACTACAAGCCTTGCAACTATGGCTATTGGGCATTCGACTACGATTCCCAGTCCTGCCGAAAGTCGGTCTACTTCCACTTCGGCTTCTTCCCTTACGTGCAACTTGCGCGGATTCACGTAACGCCATATATCACGGTGAGCTACCGCAGCGCGCCCGTTGTTATCGATAACGGTTACTACCTTTCCAGGCACAACAGCGCCGGGCTCGACGATACGCTTGCGGACATCAGAGGTATGATTACTCCGTCGATTCGGATGACTATGTTCAAATGACTTACGATGCGGTCGACCAGATTCAGACGATCAGCTTCACCTGGGAGAGCATCAGGCAGCACATCAATGGCAACTACACAGCCTTCGGCAGGCATACTTATCGCGACACCTCCGGGACGACGAAGACCGTCTATGTAAGCTACACCCTTCGCAGGATCGGAAGTAATTACGACATCGTGGAGGTTGGTTCGTCCTCATTGCATCTGAGCTATTAATATAACAATCGACCGTTTTGCAGGGGCCCCGACCTTCGGGGTCCCTGTTGGTTTTGCAAACATTATGCCTTGGGTCCAACTACAACTATGACTTGGTCGTCCGGCTGACGTCCCTGACCGAACTCACGGACGTCTCCAAGAACCAGATCGAGTAAATGTTGGGCATCATTGGGCTGAGATTCTCTGACCCTCGCCACGAGCCTATCATATCCGAAACGTTCGCCGTCTAATGGCACGTCCGTCACTCCATCCGTATAGCAGAACAAAAGATCATCGCTGTAGAGTTCGGTAAAATTTGAGACATAATTGAATTCTTCTCTTATGCCCAACACCGGTCCTATAGGAAATATCTCTTCAATTGCTCGCTTGTCCCTGCATAGAATCAGGGGCGGTTCGTGACCTGCATTAACATAGATTACTTGATGCGCTGGTATATTTATCAAAAAATATGCTAGCGTTACAAAAGTGAACTCACCCGTGAATGCGCACAATGCCCGGTTGAGAGCAGTGATAACAAAACCAGGGTCAGAGTTCTGCAACGCGTAACCACGAAGCATATATTTTGCTTCAGCCGTGTGGATTGCTGCCTCAATACCCTTTCCCGACACATCGCCGACAACTACGCCAATTCTGCCGTCCCCAAAATCGATAATATCGAAGAAATCTCCTCCCACCTCTGCCTCTCCGACTGCGGGGAAATAACACGTAGCGATATCGAGTATTCCAACATCCAGACTCATGGGGACGAGACTCCGCTGCAGAGTCTCCGCAATCCTTGCTTGTCTTCGATATAGCGCTGAGTTGGTTAGCGTGGTAGACAAGAGTGACGCGATCTCGCTGAACAGCCACAAGTCTTCGCCATCGAACTTATCACCCTTCGACTTGCGCAGACCAGAGATAACCCCGCAGAAAGCTCCCTCTGAATAAAGCGGCATCCAGACGTTTGAACCGCTGCCGATTTCTCGGGATATCTGCTTTGCCACGGCGGAGATGCGGGCTGGATTCATGTTCAGCATCGGCCTGATTCCCCGCTTACCGAATATGGCATCGATAGACAATTTTGTGTGCTCAAGCGCCTGATATAAACGATTGGCTAATTCTTTATCTCCGGCGATGACGGGCGGCGCGTCAAACGAATGGGTTGCAGGATCAATATATGAAATAAAACACAGGCAATCTGCGGCTTTGGAGGTAAGTTCGACGGTTGCGCGTGTAATTGCGTCTATGTCAAAAGATGAAGCAACATATTGACTGATCTCAGCCAGTGTGGCTAACCTGGTGGTATGCTGTTGCATTCTCTCTACAGCTTCTACTATCTCTGTAGTATCTACAATTACGCCATCATAATACAGCAGGTCGCCTTCGGCGCTAAAATGCGGCTTGACATGGGCGCGCATCCACCTTATTTCGTTATGAGGCAAGTGGACTCGATATTCGATGGCGTTCGACTTATGATTAGCATTCATCTCGTTTAAGAATGCCAGCACACGTTTCAAATCCGCGGCGTATACTGACCCAAACCACTTTTCAGGCTGTGCGAGTATTTCAGCTATGGTCTTACCGGTCATCTTCTCAATGTTGCCTGCTATTGTGATTGGCATCAGCTGCGGATCCATGCGGAATACGATGGCATCCATATTCTCAACAAGCGTGCGATATTTCTCCTCACTTGCCAACAGAGCTTCTTGAACCAGCATACGATCTGTCATATCAAAGTGAGACATAACCAATCCACCTGGTTCGCCTAAAAGAGGAGCAGCACGCATAGAGAACCAACATATGCGGCTGAGAGTTGGGCACTCATATTCCAACTGAAACTCCGAAAGCTCACCATTCAGGATTTTGAGTAAGCCATCCAAAGCTTCTGCAGCTCCGTCTGAATATTCACCAGTAGCATTGCGGCATGCATCCAAATAATTGATCCCGATTCCGTTGTGCTCCAATCTGGGATCGCCGTTCTCTCTATCGAATTTCTCCCATGCCTCATTCACTGCGATGATAACACCATCTTTGTCCAACACGGCAATTTCCGCGGGCATAGAGTTCTGGATAATTCTCAGAAGTTGTTCGCTGCGGCGCAGGGCTTGCTCGGCCAGTTTGCGCTCGGTAATGATCTCGTTGTACATGATCAGACCCCCGATATGACCGCTTTCGCCGCGCCAGGGTCTCAGCTCCCAACGTATCCATTCGGGCTTACCATCGAGTCTAGTGAAGCAGTCTTCATCACTGCGTATGATTTCACCTGCGAGCACCCGCTGGTGAACCTCTTTCCAGCCCTCGGGCGTTTCGGGGAATATCTCGTAGTGTGATCGCCCGATTATATCGATATCGCCCAAACTATAGTCTGTGAGCCAACGCTTGCTTGCAACTAAATAGCGCATGTCATTATCAAACATTGCAACGGCTGCGGGCATATTCTCAACGAATTGACGCAGTAGAGATTCGCTGGAAGATAACTCATTGAGCGCTTGCGGCATAAACTCCAACGCGGGCTTCGCAGACGCGCCAAAGATCAAGCCGACCACTTGCGCGACTTGGCCTTGTGTGTCCAAGACGGGGGCAGCCGAATGATGCACCCATAGCATTTGGCCGTCCTCGCGAAATATGCGGTATTGTAGAAAGAAAGACTGGCCTTGTATGAGCTGTGCAAACGCGTTAGAAACACGGTTGCGATCATTGGGGTGCACGATGTCCAGTAGAATACTGATGTCTGATTCTATTGTCTGGGCAGGATAACCAAGAAGCTCTGCTATTTTTTCGCCTACTTTAAGCTGAATAATACGACCCGATTCTACACGAGCTTCATAGAGACTGGACAAGATTCCGACTTCCAAAATCCGCCCCTCCGTGTTTGGATATGCGTATTTTAAGAAAACTACGTCAGAATGGTTCATACCCAGTAATACAAATATATGCACCAACACAAATCATATTATTGTATTTGGAGGCGCTTAGAGGAGTCGGCAAAACGATGGTCACTGTATAGGTTTCAGCGAAAAACTTCAGCATACTTACACTGAATTGCCGCGCCATCCTGTGCAAGTTTTCGACGTAATCTTCGACCAACTATCAACCAATAATACCATGGCGTTTCCGTGCGATGTGCGCGGAGAGATTTGATCTTGGCAAGGTAAGCATCGTAATTGAGACTGATGTGAATATCCGGCCTTTGAGTGCCATAGTAGATGACTTGGGCTCGTGCGCCCTCGGCAGCGATACGGCAGGCGTCCGCCGCGGCCTGGTGGTCTGGATGTGGATTATAGATGAAGTCAGGATCCCAGCAGAATATGAAATCAGGATCGATGCTTTCGATATGTGATTGAATATCATCTGCGAGTGGCACGATGGATTGAGCAAGCAACTTATCAGGATAATCGCAAAGTTTGACATTTACGCGCCCGAGTATGCAGGCAGCACTCATCTGATGGATTGATCGCAATTTCTCCAAACGCTCCCCTGCCCTGCCATTACGACCTTTTCCGCCCCTGGTTGCGACGAGAAACGATACATCCACACCGGCAAGCGCGAGATTGTAAACCAATCCGCCGCAGTAGAACTCAATATCATCGGGATGAGCGCCAATGAAAAGCGCTCTTTTTGCTTCCAGAATGGCTTGCGCTAAGTTTGGGTTATCTGATTTTGGAATAATCATGGCTCAAATAGTTTCGGCAACTTATTTACCTCACGTCGCTGCATGTTATGATCCCATAGCCTGGTTCTTTTTCTCCATGAGGGGTTGGATATCCTTCGTATAAAAACCTGAGGCAAATTTCCCTTGACGCAAGCGCTGGCTAGTCCTTATACTTACATAGATGAATTCACATAAGAGTTTCAAAAAAGCCGCCAGTTTGATGCTGGTGGCGATATTATTGAGCCGTATACTCGGGTTTGTCAGAGATATTATAATCGCAGCCAAATTCGGGCAAGGCGGTGACGCCAGCGCATATACGGCGGCATTCAATCTACCGGACCTGCTTTACTTCTTCCTATCCAGCGGCGCTCTCTCAAGCGCATTTATACCCGTATTCACCGAGCGATTCAATACCGGCAGGCAAAAGGAAGCATGGCAGATTTTTAGCATAATCGCTTGCCTGATGGGTTTGGCGCTGACGGCTGCCGTGGTAATCTTCTGGGTTTACGCAAGGCCGTTGGTCAGCGTGCTTGCTGTGCCGGGGTTCGTGGATAAATACCCGAATCTTGTCGATACAACCGTCATTCTCACCAAAATCATCCTCCCATGCCAATTGTTCTTCTTCATTGGCGGGCTTATGATGGGCACGCTGGAATCCAGGCAGAAATTCAGCGCCAGGGCTGCAGGACCAGTCATATACAACGCTGGAATCATCTTCGGCGCGTTAGTGTTGATCCGATGGTTCCACATTGCAGGTCTTGCATGGGGCGCATTGATTGGCGCATTCGCCGGCAATGTAGTCTATGCCTATTACTGCCTCAGAAAAGAGGGTTATGAATTCTACCCCAGCCTCAATTTCCGACATCCAGGCGTCGTTCGAGTGGGGCAACTCGCCTTACCCGTTATATTGGGCTTGAGCCTGCCGCAGATTGATATCATTATCAACAAATACTTTGCCAGTTTTGTATCAGATTCAGCTCCTGCTGCGCTCAACTATGCAAACAGGCTTATGCAGTTGCCGCTGGGGATATTCGCGCAAGCGGCTGGAACCGCAATTTTGCCGATGCTTGCTGCTTATGCCGCGCTAAACAAATTCGATGAGATGCGAAGCGGCATTGCGTATGGATTGCGGACAATTCTGGTAGAAAACATTCCATGCACGTTGTTTATGGTGGTGATGGCTGACCCGATTGTTCGCGTTGCATATATGAGAGGCGAGTTCAAGCCCAGCGATGTTCCTTTGACCGCAATAGCGCTGATATTCTATTCAGCCGGCATCTTCGCATGGGCTGGGCAGGCTATAGTTGCCCGGGGGTTCTTTGCCTTGCAGGACACCATTACCCCTGTATTAATAGGCACGGTTTCGACTGCAATATTTATCCCCACGAACTACTTTCTTATGAAGTATATGGGAATTGGCGGCATTGCTCTTTCGACAACCATCGCAGCAACAATTCATTTCCTCATGCTCACCTGGTTTCTAAGAAAGCGGCTTAATGGATTAGAGGGCACAAGAACTCTAAAAACTGCCGGAAGGATACTAATTGCGGCAGTAGCGATGGCGGCTGTTTGCTATGGCGTGAGATTGGAGATGTCTAAGACCATAGGTTCATGGCAACTACAAGACGGCGATTTCAAACAGGCAGGCACACTTGCAAAAAAACTGAAAAACGGCAGCGATCCTGTATCTGTTTATATCTATTCAAATTTGCTGCCTGACACCCGACGAATAATCAATGATTACCAGCATGCCGGTTGGGACGAAGACGCTGTGAAGCAATCGCTATCAGCCGATTTCAACAAAATCATCCAAGGTCCAAGTATATATAATTCAGAGCTGTTTGCACAAAAAAGGCTAAGCGAAGAGGTCCAAACGCTCCTTAAAGGACATCAGACGGGCGCTAACCTGATGCGCCTGAATCGGCTGCTTCTTGCTTGCGCATATCCATCGCAGATAACCGAAGGCGATGAAGGCAAGTCCCTGATGCAAGCAAACGATATTGAAGAGCCTCGAATTATGGCGATGCAGCTTGCAAATTACAGCAAGTTGTCCAGTTACATAATGGGTCGTCTATCACCGAGAACACGCGAGCTCCTTGCTCCGCAAACTATGCCAAACACGCTTATGCACGATATGAACATATTGATAGACACAAAGCAGATATACTCCCCCACCCGATTTGCTAATATTAAGCCATCTGAGAACACGATTAAGCTCGCAAAAAGCAACCCGAGCGGAAAGCAACTTGCCCACGTGAACCGGCTACTTATGGAGGCCGCCTACCCAGCCGAAATCATGAAAAGGCCTATAGACAGAGTCGAAAGCTTCAAAGCCTCAACCGTTACAGTATTTCTCGCGATGCTATTGGGCGGCATAGTATATTTCGCGATGCTAAGGTTATTAAGAGTGGAAGAGGCAGATTTTGTCTGGAATACCATCAGGCGAAAAATCTTCAGGCAGACGAGCTGATCTGATGAGCTTTGTTGGTGGATTTCCCCTTTAGATACGCATTTACCCTTGATTGCCTCGCTGATTATTGCTATAATAAACGAGCGTGGTCCCATGGTGCATCGGAAAGCACACGGCCCTTTCAAGGCCGGGAGAGGGGTTCAACTCCCCTTGGGACCGCCATATTTATGTGTACAAACGCCCGAGGATAGGCTTTCTATCCTCGGGCGTTTGTATTAGATGTTCGGGCAGTATGTAGTATACATGTTCGGGCGTCCCGATTTAATCGGGATGATCCGCCTGCATCTTACTCAGTCTTCAGATTTCCTTTATCAGCATCAAAGACATCCTTTGCTTCCTTTTCATGCTCCTCTGCCATCTCTTCTACGGTCTTCTCATGAAGCCTGGCTGCGCCCTGGTAGTCATCGCGGGTTGGAAGCCGATTAGGACTCGCCAAGCGCTTCTTAGCTTGCGCAATGGTGTCTTTGAATTGAGGCAGCCACTGCTCACCTGCTATAAGCATCTCATCGGTCATCTGCCAAATCTCAGGCGGATTGCAGACCGCGCCCGTGAGCGGGTCCATCATCATCGCCTGTTTCAGAAGCATTTCATCACCGCTCACTGCCGCTTCCACGCTCAATCTCTGAACGCTGATGCTGGCGTTACAAACCGCAGCGCATCCCAATGGCAAATCGCCAACAATCGGAATGCTCATGCCGTTACCATCAACATATCCCGGCACTTCAACGATAGCATCCGGCGGCAAGTTGGTGATGCAGCCGTTGTTTACCACGTTGAAATGTCCGCGGTAAAGTCTGCCGGTCTCAAGAGATTCGATTATATACGAACCATGTTCGTTCGCGCGATCCTCAGGTTTGAACGTAAAGGGATCGTTTTTCATCCAGTTTGGAAAATCATGCTCGAACCAATTGCGTCCCTCTCTGCATACGCGCAGGTAGCCGCCAGTTTCCCCATAAATCCAGCAACTGAGATCTATCCAATTCTTAATGTCATCCTCGCGCTTACGATACCACGGCACATACTCGCTCAGGTGGCCGTTGGATTCCGTGCTGAAGTAGCCAAACCTCTTGATCATATCTATGCGGACCTTTTCGGTCTTGCTGCAATCCTCGTCATTCTCAAAGGCTTCCAGCAGCTTGCCAATCATTTCCACACCTTTGTGCTTAACGCTGATATACCACGTCTGGTGATTGATTCCGGCGCAGATGATGTCAATTTCTTCCTTTGGCAGACCCAGAACTCTGGCTATCATCCTATGGCCGCCCTGCACTCCATGGCAAAGCCCGATGGTCTGAACCCCATGACCATATTTGTTACAGGCCCAGGTATTCATCGCATTGGGATTAGAATAATTCAGGAATATACAGCCTGGGGCTCCGACCTCGCTGATGTCCTTACAGAAATCTACCAGCACAGGAATTGTGCGCTGACCATACATAATACCGCCCGGGCCGAGGGTGTCGCCGACACACTGGTCAATCCCATACTTCAGCGGAATTTCCACATCGGTCTCGAAACCGTCCAGCACGCCAACTCGAACAAACGATAATACGTAATTGGCGTCTTTGATGGCTTCTCGCCTGTTCATAGTCGCGCGAACCTTTGCTGGCAGCCCGGAAGATTCAACGTCACGCTTGCAGAGTTGGTAGACCATATCCAGATTGCGTTTGTCAATATCCATAAACGCAAACTCTGTGTCCCGCAATTCCGGCACACATAAGATATCCCTGACCATTCCACGAGTAAATCCGACGCTTCCCGCGCCGATGATAGCAATTTTGATAGGCATTATATACTCCTTGATCTAAGTCAGTTCGAACGGGTTTTCACCCGAATAGAGCGTTGTGTTTGGCAGCGGAACGTTGATGTCTTCAACGCCCAACAGAGCAGCGGCGTCATATAGAGCCTTGCCACAGGTCTTGAACGCGACGGCGCCGTGGTGCGGGAATTGTTTTCCAATCAATACGTGACGATAGAACCTGGCGAAGCCCGGTATAGCGAATATGCCGATGCCGCCAAATGTCATCGGATCGATGTCCAAAATATTGCCATCTGCGATGTAGCTGACCAGTTCGCCTTCAGCATTGCCCTGCAGTCTGAAGAATGTGGTCGGGCCCGGCTTTAGCTGACCTTCGAGAGTACCGCGGGTAATATCCGGTTCCTTGGTCGGGTCCTCCATCAGTCGGTTCATAATGACCTGATAGTTCATCGCGCAGTTCTTCATGCAGCAGCTTGGGGTGTTTCCGCAATGGAATCCCATGAAAAGGTCAACAGGAGATGCTCCCTTGAGGTCTGCACCAGCAAGCATATCAACAGGAACTGTGTTGTTGATGTCCAAGAGGGTCGGGGCAATGCCCGTCGCCAGGTAGCACATATACTCGCTGAGCGCGCCGTAAATGTCAACTTCGCAAGCCACCGGAATGCCGCGAGAAGCAAGGCGGGAGTTCACATAACAAGGAACAAATCCGAAATCGCCCTCGAATGCTGGCCAGCACTTGTTGGCAAAGATGCCATACTGACGTGAGCCAAGGTTTGCCTTAAAAGCGCGGGTCAATGTAAGCTCAAAGCGGGCCAGCTTAGGCAGTAGGTCCGGATACGTGTTGCCCTTGCCCAGCTCGGCAGTCATGTCTTTGACTATCGGCGCAATTTCTGGGTCATTTTCAGCAATGGCGTTGTAAATATCCAAAAGTTCTAGTTCACTGTTCTCCATCACTTCGACGCCCAGGTTGTAGAGTGGCTTTATGGGTGCGTTGCAGGCGAAGAAGTCCTGGGGTCTGGGGCCATACGAGACAATCTTGACATCCATTACGCCCAGAACGATACGTGCGACAGTCTCAAAATGTTTGATCTTCTTCGCAAGCTCATCTGGCAGCCCTACGGGCATTTGTGGGATGTATGCGATAAGGTTGCGCAACGCAATGTTGTAGGACGCGTTAAGCATTCCGCAATAAGCGTCTCCGCGTCCGCCCATAAGGGTGCTCCTGCTCTCCTCAGCAGCAGCGCAGAACATCACTGGCCTGCCGAACCGCCTGGCAAAGATCGTCGCAGGACCCTCAGGGCCGAAGTTACCAAGGTAGATAACTGCTGCATTGGCGCCGACATCACCAACCTCCGCAAGAGCGGCCATTACGTCATTCTCGCTCTCGATAATAGTCTTGCATGTGTAGACATCTACACCAGCGGCTTTACAGGCATCGCTCAACTTACCAAGTCTGGTACGAGTCAGTTCTATGGGAAAGCAGTCCCTGCTGACACCGACAATCGCCAACTTTACTTTAGGTGCATTCGGTAAATCCATGTTTAAGTCTCCTATAGTTAGATATCGATTAGTATATTCACAATCACAAAAGATGGAACCAGAGATTGCCAGAACCATCTACCTCTGCATACTATGTGTGCCCTCTGAAACTCCGTCTGTTAAAAGGCTTTTCGTTTGCTGTAGCGTCTCGATACTTGTAAGTCTACAAATGAATGACGCCTGTCCGCGACAACGGACTGCCCCGGCTCTATCTGTCTCAAGGCCACCATTCATATGGCGGCAGAAATAGAGACAGTCTCTCTTTCAGCCCTTGGTCAACTAAGGTAAGGGCAACCGTCAAGAACGAGCAGGCAGAGTCCATAGTCGCTTGATAGGCGATAGGAGCCGCACGGGTGATTACATCATCATCCAATTTGCCCTCCAAGTCAGCAAGGGTAGAATAACCAGCTGATTGCAGGAGTTCAAGGTAAAAGGACAACTGTCCGCTAATGGTCTCCGTAGGCCTGTCACGAAAGCGCCATTTCAAATATTCACGAAAACTATCCAAGTTCAATTCTGTAGCCAAGAGTTGACCCCGATGCTCCGTAGACCTATGCACTTTGTCTACATAATTTCTGTGCTCCAGATGGATATTCCGAAATTGATGATCTGCCGTCTCCAGTGCCCCTGCAAGACCATTGAGCTGCCTTTGAATCGTCGAAGGAATCGCAGATTCATTCTTGTAGGCAAGATGGTGATCGATTATTGCCCAAGCGTCCTGCAGAACGGTTCTGACCTGAATCTCGCATATAAAGTCCTTGAGATCATCATAACGCGCACCGGACGACTTCTTACCTAAACGAACAATGAAGTGAAGTGCACCATAGCCAAACTCATTTGGTTTCTTCTCGGCAAGTTTATCCAATCGATCAACCAAATCAAACTCAGTCTGAATGATTTCCTCAATCGCTGGTATATCATCCAGATAAAGGCAAACAACTCTTGCGCCCGCGAAGTCGGTTATCTCCTCAAGTGGATCAACATACGGTTTGCGATCAACTTTCCCCAAGAAGCTCACCAACGTCTTCGCGCGGCAGGTCACTGACGATATCTGAATTCCGGCCTCCTTAATTCGCTTCTCTAAAATATACTGCACTTCGCTGCACAGCTTCTCATAACGCGGTCTCATTTCGGTGAATGCCCGAATAAGATCAGGACTACTCACCCAAGGATCCATCACTTTTGATTTACTCGCCATGTTCGCCAACCCCTAGTCTGGGATGAATCATTGATCGATCAGAGTCGGGACCGTTCAGTGCTTCAATCACTACGCCGCGCTCTTGTCCTTGGCTAAATCTCGCTCATTACGGCGCCCCGCTGCCGACTTCATTTTTGCATCGTATGTCTCGCGGATTCGGTCGACAATAATTGCAAGGAGAACGAGTCCTCCAAGCACGCAGTTTGCCCAGTAGTCATTTATCCTCATCTCAACAAGTCCATATTTAATAAGCGCAAAAATCACTCCGCCCATAAATATTCCTGGCGCCGAAATCACCCCGCCGCTTAAGCCGGTCCCTCCAATAATAGCAACAGCAAAGGTCACGATCACCCAGTTATCACCCGTCTCTGGCGCGGCAGACCCCATCTTTGAGGCCCAAAGCACAGCAGCAAGCGCTGCAAACAGGCCGGATAGGATGTTTGCCCAGACAATCATCTGATCAGTATTTACACCCGAAAGCTTCGCCGCATCTTCGTTACCGCCAGTAGCAAGTAACCGCCTGCCAAACACTGTGCTGTTGAAAACATAGGCAACCATTACCAGGATAATAACAACTAATATAAAAACATACGGCACGCCAAGCACATGTTCCTGCCCGATAAACGTAAATGACTCCGGCAAAGCATAAGGTATGCCGCCCGATATTCCTGAGCGCATCCCCATATATACGAACATCATTGAGAGTGTTATAATAAACGAATCAATTTTGAGTTTAGTAATGAGCATACCATTGAGCCAACCAATAAGGCAACCTGCCGTCAATGTTATTGGCACTGCCTCCCATCCACTCATATTAGCATTTGCCATACAAACACCGAGAGTAACGGTCGTTATGCTACAAATTGCACCGACTGAAAGGTTCATTCCGCCAACTACCAAACATACAGCTTGAGCAAGCGCAAGCAAAGCGAAAAAAGCAATCTGCTTAGAGATAACCGACATAGTATAAGGCAGCAGGAATGTATCGGATTTATGAGCAAGCACTCCGCCTAATACAACAGCAGATATAATCAGGCCAATAGTTCTGCCGTTGATAGGAAAGCCGCCGCCTGTTTTCATTCTTGTCGGCAATGACGATGTGCTTTTCTGCGGCGGCGCTTGTATTACATTGTTCTCCATACTCGATCCACTCCCGGGTCATATCAGTCAACTCAGGCCAAATACCGCCCAATCGCCATGCTGGTCTCATCATAAGTCTTGCCTGGATCGTCAACATCGGTTAATTCACCAACGATCTGCTGATCCCTAAATACCAATATACGGTTTGAGACCTTAATAATCTCGCGCATATCTGATGATATAAGTATAACAGCCTTTCGGCTTTTCTGCGCAAGATCCCAGATAAGTTGGTGAATCTGTTCCTTGGCGCCAACATCCACGCCCACCGTCGGCTCATCAATAATCAATACATCACAATCTGCAGCAAGCCATTTGGCGATACTTACTTTCTGCTGATTACCGCCACTGAGGTCTTCGACACTTTGCCCCAAGCTTGTTGCTTTGACTTGCAGAGCGCCCACCATATCCTGCGAAATAGCAATCTCTTTGCTCCTGCTGATTTTCCGTGTAATTCTGTTGATAATTGCATTCCATATCGTAATTGTAATATTGGTCTCAACTGATGATTTCAGAAAAAGTCCCTCTTCCTTGCGGTTCTCAGTAACATATCCGATCTTATAACGATAGAGGCTATCAGATATGTTATTGATCCTGGCTTTTTCGCCGCGTATATAGATAGCGCCGGAATCGGGCTTATCCTCACCAATTATAATACGCGCGAGCTCGGTCCTACCAGCCCCGACAAGTCCGTAAAAGCCTAAAACCTCACCCTCAAAAACCCGAAAACTGATGTCCCTGGCTTTTTCGTAACGAACAATATGTTCAGCGCGCAGCATTTCGCGGTCTAAATTGACATCCAGCTTGCCGAGATGCTCATCGTTGCACTCACGACCTATCATCATTTTGATTAAATCGTCTTTTGATAGCTCCGACACAGGCCGAGTGCCAACGTGCTTTCCATCGCGAAGCACGCTTACACAGTCACAGAGCGCCATCACTTCTTCGATCTTGTGGCTAACAAAGATTATTATCACGCCATTACTTTTGAGCTCGCGTAGTATGCCAAAAAGATTCTCTGACTCGTGCTGGGTGAGAGAACTGGTTGGCTCATCGAGAAGCAAGACCTGAGCATTAGCGGCCAAGGCTTTGGCGATTTGCGTGAGCTGCTTGTGCGCAGCGCTCAGGTGTCGCATGATAGTGGTCGGAGGCAAATCTAACCCCACCATCTTCATGTATTTCGCCGCTGTCTCATTTACCTGTTTCCAGTTGACAATCCCGGTCTTGCCGAGAGTGATCATCTTATCGAGCATTATGTTCTCGGCGATGCTGCTCTCGGGAATCACCTGGATTTCCTGGTAAACTATATAAATGCCTGCCACGATACTGTCTTTGTAATTATGAAACTTCAGGCGTTTGCTATCCCAGACTATCTGGCCGGAATCAGGCTGGTAGATGCCTGTAATAATTTTAATTGCCGTACTCTTGCCAGCGCCATTCTCTCCCACAAGTGCATGTATCTCTCCCTTTTCAAAACGGAGAGACACATCATCCAGCGCCTTTATGCCTGGAAAACTCTTACTTATTGATTGCAGTTCAAGCACTCATTGCCTCATATCGTATAACTTATGGCCCACCTCAGCAGCGCAAATTCGCTGTGAGGTGAGCCTGATATGTCACTATTATACAAGATAAACGTCAGCAAATTCTTACTTTGCAGCAGGAGGATTTAGATACTTAGTCGTCAGATCAGCAATGATACCATCAGTTATCTTGCGGACGTCCTTTTGGTAGCTATCCACATTGCTTTTATTCACAATGACTATACCAGCATTGATGAACTGATACGGTTTCTTTGGAGTCCAGCCCTTGAGCATAAGATCAAGAATTGTACACGAGATATAACCATGCCCAAATGGGTTCTGCGCGACTGTCTCATCGATATAACCATCCTTGATCGCCTGTAGAACAGTCGGACCAGTATCGATTCCAACGTAGCGGATTCTCTTATTCTTAGGATTCTTATGCCACTCGGTAAGAATCGCAGCCGCAGCGATAGTCGGGTTATAGCCTGTTGTTATTATGCCATCGATCTGGGTTCCGCGCGCAGCAATAGCGCTCTGAATCTTATTGGTGGCTTCGCTGACCTGAGTCATATCATTTATCTCCTGGCAGATTGAAACTCCAGGATGCTTTGCGACAACTTCCTTGATTCCCTGCCTACGCTTCTGAGTATTGATATCGGTAACAGTCTCAAGGACGTTGAGAATCTTACCCTTGCCGCCCATTAGACGAATAAGTTCTTCGCAAGCCGCCATTGCAGCGCCCTTGATGTCTGTTGCAACTGTAAAAGACGCCAGTGTAGGCAGAGCAGGCTCGGCTCCGTAAGCAACAACCATTTGCCCGTTCTTCTTGAGCTGAGCAAACAGACCATTTGCGCCAGCAGCATCGCCAGGATATATGCTAAAAGCCTTATATCCCTTGGTTGACATAGCCTCAACATTGCTATTCTCTTCGTCCTGAGACCATTCCTTGCCGATGAGCGTATAGATTTTAGTGTTGTTGTCTTTGGCGCAAGCCTCGGCGCCAGTCTTGACCTCAGCAACATACGGATGCGGCATCGGCCCATACCATGCGATGGGTTCAACTGCTGTCTTATTCGTACCAGTTCCCGAACAGCCAACAATTACAGCAGCAAAAGCCAACACAACAATGAGCAAAACCTTCTTCATATACTTGATCCTCCCATTTTGAGGGCATTATTTGACTTTGAAACGAGACTGCCCTCTAAATAACTATTCTTCTCCAATAAACAAATATCCTTCTTGCGCACAGCAATTGCCGTAACCTACTTTTGCCCGTATTTCTCCACATATCTGCGGTGGGCTCTCTGGACCTCTTCCTCGGGAATTGGGATAAGTTTGCCCTTGAGCATTGCGAGGTGAACGGTCTTGGCGACATCCTCTACCATAACAGCGGCCTTTACGGCAGCCTTAGGGCTTGCGCCGATGGTAAATACGCCATGGTTCTGGAGAAGAATCGCGGGGCTGTGGCCTATGTGCTCGACTACCGCCTCGCCAATCTGCTCCTCACCGATCTGGCAATAGGGGCCGCACGGAATCGGGCCGCCGAACTCGTCTGCAATAGCAGTCAACACAGCCGGAATAGGCATGCCGACGGCAGCAAAGCTGGTTGCATAATTCGAATGCGTATGCACAACGCCGTTCACATGAGCCATCTTGCGATAGATCACCAAGTGCGTGGGGGTGTCAACGGACGGCGCAAGGTCGCTCTCGATGATATTTCCCTCGAGGTCTACGATGCTCAGGCTCTCAGGAGTGAGGTCATCAAACGAAATCCCACTCGGTTTGATTACCACATAACCAGTCTCAGGATCGCGCCCGCTGACGTTGCCGCTGGTCATGGTCACAAGGCGTTCTTTCGGCAGGACCTTGTTCATCTCACAAACAATTTTTCTAAGTTCTGGTAAAAGCAATTTTTCTGCTCCTTTATTTTTTTATCGCGAAAGCGCGAAAGGGCGAAAACCCGAAATGGGATTCAATTACTATGCTCAGGCGGTTTCGGGATTTCCATTCCGCCTTCGGCTCCATTCAAATCCCGAAATACCAAGGTATAGCGGGAAACTCGTTCCCGACACTTCAGTTCGTTTCGGGAACAAGTTTCCCGAAAGACCAAAATACCACACATTAAAGCCTCAATTAGGCGGCAGCAGGAAGCTTAATCGTTAACAAGCTCATAGTAATTACGAGCCATGTTCCACTCGTCGGCAATAGACTGTAGCGAATGCTCCAATTTCTCAATGTGATGCTCAAGGCCTGGCATCGGTAGGATAGCAACCCACATTCCTTCAATCCCATGAACAATCCAATCCGCCGCCCCAAGGAGACGAGGTCCTTTGCGGGCTTCTTCTTTATTATAATTGTCTCTGAGTTCCACTGGAAATCCCTGTAATCCATTCTTACGCAGTTCTTCTCTATACCCTCCGACATTCCCAAGGCAAAGAAAATGAGCCATCTTATTGCGAACCGCGTTATTGTATATTAGATCAGCAGCAAGCAGACACTGAGGTTGGTATTTGAGCATTTCAGAACGAGGACGAGGACTCCGGATGTAGCGATTCTTCATCCTTTTATCCAGTGTATCTTTTGTTTTCCCAATTTTCCGCGGAACCAACTCGTTCGCACCCCAAAGGTAGAGTCCATGGCATTTGAAGCCAGCAACTGTGCTGGCTGATCCGGTTTCCACAGCTTTCGCGATCATCTTCCACGGAATCCGCCTGCCCTCTGGCGATGTCGGGGACCAGACCGGACGCTTTAGAAGTTCAACAAGCCATTCTGCGTAGACGCGCGCCAGCATGTCTTGGTCGTTCAGCGAAGCCACAAAGACCTGTGCGTAATCTAATGGATCCATATCTTCTCCCCCACACGCTCTTTCTATGCTACGGGAACGGCTATATCTACCAGACCATCAATCCAGCACAATCAACAGTTCCCGCAGCTACCACATAAGTTTTGGTTTCGGGAAAAGGGTTTCCCGAAACAACTCCAACTCAGCTTCTCTGTAAGCATTTGCGGCTCCTGCGGAGCCGACTTCGGCATCAGGATACCGAAGTAACTGGGTTTGTGCGTAGCCGTTACGCTGCGCCCTCACCCCATCCCTCCTTCGACACGCTCAGGATGTACCTCCCCCAGGAGAGGGAGCACGTTTGCGCTCCCTTCCGGGCTATCGTCCTATCATACCATCGGGCTATCCGACGGCTCCCTTCCGGGCTTTCCACTTTCCACTTTCAGCTTTCCACTAGCTATGCTGTTCTTCTTTAATCTTCTTCAGCCTCTTCATCACGTCGTTCTCGCCTCTGCCGAAGTAGTCATGGAGTTTCTTGTACTCGGCGAAGAGCTTGGCATAGATTTCGTGGTTGGCTGGGATTGGCTTATAGGTTGTTTGTTTTACTTTCGCCATCTTTTCGGCGGCGCAGGCTATGCAGGCGTAGCCGCCGTTTTCGGGGCCGGCTGCGACTGCGCCCCACATTGCAGAGCCAAGCGCGCAGGTCTGCGGCGATGCTGCGATTTTCCATTCGCGGTTTGTTACATCGGCGTAAATCTGCATGAGCATTGCGTTCTTTTCCGGCAAGCCGCCGCAGGCGACGATTTCGTTGATCGCTACGCCGTTGGAATCGAATGCGTCTATGATTATATTTGCGCCGTAAGCAGTTGCTTCGATTAGAGCGCGATAAATTTCTTCGGGCTTGGTGTTGAGGTTCATGCCAAGGATCATGCCGGTGAGGTCAACGTCTACCAAGATACTTCTGTTGCCGTTCCACCAGTCCAGCGCGAGCAGACCGCTCTGGCCGGGCTTGAGCTTTGCAGCCTTTTCTTCCAGAAGGTCATGAATACCGATACCGAGCGACTTGGCCTCTTTTTTATACGATGCGGGCACGCAGTTCTCAGTAAACCACGCGAAATGATCGCCTACGCAGCTCTGACCAGCCTCAAAACCGAAGAAACCGGGCAAAATGCCGTCTTCGACATATCCGCACATACCTTCGACGATCTTCGGCTCCTTGCCTAAAACCATGTGGCAGGTGCTCGTGCCCATAATTGCGACCAGAACGCCCTCTTTGGTGACTGTAGCGGCAGGCACGGCGACGTGAGCATCTACATTAGCCACAGCAACGGCGATTCCGGATTTAAGCCCGAGCTTTGCGGCCATTTCAGCGGTCAGTTCGCCTGCCTTGGAGCCCATCGGCATGATGTTGCGGCTCATTTTCTCGTCTACAACGTTCTCGAATCTGGGGTCGAGCGCCTTGAAGTATTCTTTAGAAGGGAATCCACTCGCCTTTTCCCACATCGCCTTGTAACCGGCGGTGCAGGCGTTGCGAGTCTCTACGCCCGTGAGCTGGAGATTGACCCAGTCGGTGGCTTCCATGAGCCTGTCGGCGGCTTTGTATATTTCAGGGGCTTCGTCAAGAATCTGAAGAGCCTTTGCAAAGAACCACTCGGAGCTGATCCTGCCGCCGTAGCGCTGCAGGAAATTCTCGCCCATTTTCTCGGCGGTCTCGTTGATCTTGTTGGCTTCAGGCTGCGCGGCGTGATGCTTCCAGAGCTTGACCCATGAATGCGGGTTGTTGCGCCATTTAGGATCGAAGCACAGCGGGTGGCCGTCTCTGTCGATCGGAAGCATTGTGCAGGCGGTGAAGTCTATACCCATACCGATAATGTCTTCCGGGTTAACGCCGGATTCCTTGAGCACCGCAGGGATGGTCATGGTAAGCGCGGTCAAATAATCCTGAGGATCTTGCAAAGCCCAATCCGGCGGAAGCTTCTCGCCCGAAGAGGGCAAAACTTCATCAATAACAGCGTTCGAATAATCGTAAACGCTGGTTGCGACCTCTTTACCGGTCTCAACCTCCACCAACAGCGCGCGGGCTGAAAGCGTTCCATAATCAATTCCAAGTGTGTATTTCATCAAACAGGCCTCCCTGATATAGAATGCAGAATTTTAGGGGTTTCTCGCACGAAAACAGGCCGTGCCCATTTCCCCTGTGTCATTTTAGAATACAGGCTTGGCATTGTCAAGAATTGGGGGAAATTCAAGCCGTTTTCCTTCGCAGCTATAAGGCTCGGCGGGAGCCTCGCCCTCCCCAATTGCTCTATCTAGCCAGTTCTTTTAAGCTTGCCTGTTTTTTTCGCCCAATGCTCGGCTCTGTTGAAGATAAAAAGGCCTAGAGGAATAAGAACGCAGCCCATTATAAGTAGTATGCCCAGCTCGGGAAGAACGTCTCTCAGGCTTGCGCCGTGGAGTTGGCTGGAGAATGATGCGCCTTTTGGCAGCGCATCTACGCCCAGCAGTTTTCGGCAGGCTTTGAGGGCGTAGGTTGCGGGCGAGAACATCGAAAACGGCTGCAGCCAGGTCGGCAGTACTTTAACCGGATAGTATATTCCAGAAACCAACAGCATCAGGCCCTGAAATATACTCGTTGCGGGGCCGCCGTGTTCCGGGCTCATCACAGGAAGAACAGCCGCCATCAGGCCAAGTCCTACAAATGCCACGCTGGCGACAATCATCACAACCATAATACCGCCCAAGTTCGCGCCGCCGAGGTGGAATGGAACCAAGAGCATTAAGCCAAACACCACCAGCACAACTCGCATCAGCGCATAGCCGGTGGCGCTTATGCTCACGCCGGTAAGGTGCACCAGCCTTGAAACAGGCGCCATAAAGGTATACTCAAGCGTGCCTTCCCATCGCTCATAGGAAATAGATTGAGCAATCTCGCTGAACATCGCCGCCAAATAACTCCAAAGGACCACACCCAGGATTAGATTAAGAAGAAGCTTGAAATCGTTGGTTGCAACGCCGATTAGCGCTACCGTGGCGGAGTTCACAACGGCGTAAAACGTGAAAACCAAAACCCAGCTAAAATAACGCCTGTTAAGGTGAAAATCACGAAAGATAAACGCCCACATTGGGCGGAAAATGCGTTCTATCACTCTTCCTCCCCTTCTTCTTTCTCGTCATTGAATTTCTCGCCGGTGATTTTGATGAATGCGTCCTCAAGATTTTCTGTGTCTGCTTTGAGTTTGAGTTCGTCGGCAGTGCCCTCGGCGACGATTCTGCCGTGTGCTATGAAAGCTATTCTATCGCAAAGACGCTCGGCTTCGGCCATGTCATGGGTTGTGAGCACTATCGTAGTGCCCTCTTCCTTGCGGATTTCTTCGAGATAAGTCTGCACATCTCGCCTGCTCTTTGGGTCGAGGCCTGTAGTTGGCTCATCGAGGAGCAGCAGCGGAGGGTTTATAAGCAGCGCCCGCGCAACGGAGATTTTCTGTTGCATACCTCGGCTCATTTCTTCGAGCGGATCATTGAAACGCTTTAGTTTGAGGCCTAAACGCCCCAAAATCTCCAAGGCTCGCTTTTGCGCTACCCCTGGCTTGATGCCGTATAACTGAGCGGCGTATAGCAGGTTCTCGCGCGCGGAAAGCTTCTTGTAAAACGCCGCATCCACGCTCACGCGCCCGATATTTTGCCTTATCCAGCGTTCGTCCTTAGGCAGCGTATGACCAAGTATCTCCACGCTGCCGCCGTCGGGAATCAGCAAGGTGGAGAGCACCCGAATGAGCGTGGATTTACCCGAGCCGTTTGGCCCGAGAACGCCATAAGTCTCGCGATCTTTTACAGTGAACGATATGCCTTTCAGCGCCCATTGCTCAGTTACTTTTGACTTCATAAAGCCCGAGCGCTTGCGGAAGACCTTTTTCAGGTCCTCTACAATTATCGCAGGGCTGTTTGTATTGCTAAATGTCAATATCTTACCTCATTGCAAAGAAAGGCCGCACAGCCCTATAGCATTATAGACGCTTGCACACCGTTTGCCAACGGGTAGATATTAGATTTTAGGCTTAGGTCTTAGTATTTCTGTTTTTGGAAGGAAGCTGGAGTTCACACTTCGGGACGAAAAACAGTCCCGAAGCATATAAACTGAATAACTTACTTACAAATACTGACCCTTCCCCCGCTTCTTCAGCTCATCTAAGAGTGATTTAATCTCCTGTGAGCGGTTGGCGGGTAAGATTAGAACTACGTCGCCGGTATCGACCACTATCATATTCTCAAGACCGACGGTTGCAATCAAGCGGTCTTTTGAGTGGATAAGGCAGTTGTGAGTGTCAACGCCTACGTGCTTGCCTTTTACAGCATTACCTTCTTCGTCCTTTTCCATGATGTCGTGGAGCGATGCCCAGCTTCCGAGGTCGTTCCAGCCTATGGACGCGGGGATCACAAAGATGTTGTGGGCGTGCTCAAGGATTGCGTAGTCTATCGAGATGCTTGGGAAAGCTTCATACATCTCATCGAAAACCTTTGCCTCTTCCGGTGTTCCGAGCGCTCCCTCATAGCGAGCCAGAAGCTTATAGATGTCGGGCGCATGCTCTTTGAAGAGGTGCATTATTGTCTTAGCGCTCCACATGAACATTCCGCTGTTCCACACATAGCTCCAGCTGGCTACGTATTCCTCGGCTGTCTTGGCGTCGGGTTTTTCCTTGAAACTGAATGCCTTATGGACGTCGATCTCTTTATGAGTCTTCTTGCTCTCAGACATCTGAATGTAGCCATAGCCTGTCGCCGAATATGTGGGTTTGATGCCGATGGTGACGGTGTTCGGGCCCTCGGACGCGACCTCGTTTCCTACTTCGAGTATTCTTCTAAAAATGGCTTCTTTGGCAATAATATGATCTGCGGGCGAGATGAGAATCACTCCATCCGGGTCTTTTTTATTGATGATCGATGCGATAACGCCGACTGCCGGGGCGGTGTTCTTACCAACTGGTTCGCCGATGAAGTTTTCTTTGCCGAGCCACGGAAGCTGCTCGCGAACTATGCTCTCATGCGCGCGGTTTGCGATGATGTAGATATCCTCCTGCTTGATTAAAGGCTCCAAGCGGCGAACGCTCTCTTGCAGGAGTGTGTGCTCACCGTAGAGGTTGTGGAATTGTTTTGGTTTCTCCCGCCTCGAACTCGGCCAGAGCCTGGTGCCGGATCCACCGGCGATTATTGCTGCATACATAATTGAGACCTCCAGAGTAATACTCAGATATTAACCGCAAGCAATCAAAGACAAACTTGCAGGGTTGGACTATATACTATATTGGTCAAAACGCTCGCGAATCCTTCATGGAATCTCGAATTTGGAGACAAAAAGAAGGATGAAAAAATACCCGCCTGCGAAAACCGCCTGCGGGTCGTTTCAGAAGACTAATCTTCATTCAACAAGTATAATCCATAACACTTTAAGGAAAGAGAAAAATGAATTTCTCAATTACATTATACACAATAATCGTGCCAACGCAAGTGTTATTGATGGGTTTTTTAAATTTATTTTTATTACCCAATGCTCCAGCTATCTGAGAAAGGGTTTCTGGCGATTTGTTTCAGCCATATCAAAGGCTCGGCGGGAGCCTCGCCCTCCCATTACGAAGCGCCTATTGGCGATTTTCCTTGACTACCGAATATGCGTTCGCATATCATGATGTTAAGATGTTTGAGGAAATACGAAAAACTTTGGGGCCGGATGGGCGGTTTGCGCAGTTGTGCCCTGGTTATGAGCAAAGGGATGAGCAGGTGGAGATGGCGGAGGCTGTTGCGCATGCGCTCATTCGCAAGGAACACCTGCTGGTCGAGGCTGGGACTGGCGTCGGAAAGACCGTCGGTTATCTCATACCCGCCGTAGTCTACGCGGCAGGCGGCAAGCCCGTCATCATCTCCACACACACCATCAACCTCCAGGGGCAGTTAGTTACGAAGGATATTCCGTTGATACAGCAGGTTATGGAGGAGCATCCTTTTAGCGCTGTGCAGATGAAAGGGCGAGGTAATTTTCTTTGCCTGCAAGAACTGGATCATGCCTCACATTCGGTTTTTTTCCAGGACGACCCTATCTTTGAGCATCTTCGTAAATGGGCTAAAGAGACGCAAACCGGCGATATTGGTGAGCTTGATTTCCAGTTTCCTGAATGGTCTGAGGTCTGCGCCAACCCCGATACGTGCAAGCGCGCCGAATGCCCTTTTCACGCAGATCAATGTTTTTACTATAAGATGCGGCGCAAGGCCGAGACTGCGGATATTGTAATTGTTAACCATTCCCTCTTCTTCAGCGACCTCAGTATTCGAATGAATGAGCCCAAGTCATCGATCTTGCCCGATTACGGCGCTGTGGTTTTTGACGAGGCGCACCATCTTGAGGATGTCGCCAGTGATATCTTTGGTATCGAGTTCTCGAATTATCGTATACCTCAGCTTCTTAATAAGATAAAGAGGCGTCGGGATATAGATATCGCGCCTGGCGAACTGCAGTTTATCGAGGGGATCAATAACTCACTCTTTGATGCGTTCAGCAGACCGCGCAAGCAGGAATTCTTCTTCGATGAGCTCTATGAATCCGTGGATAAAAGCTCGCTCGATGATCTTGCGAACAATCTTGTCACCCACCTGGATGGCCTCAACACAATGCTCCTGGCTCAGGATGCTGACGATAACCCTGAACTCAAAGACCGCCTGGACGGTTACAAGAGAATGCTTGCGAGGATACGCGGAGAGCTTTCGGACTTGTTCTTCGGAAACCAGCCGAACTACTACAAGTGGTGCGAGAGGCCGAAGGTCGGGAAATTTGTTAACTGTTACCTCCACCTTTCGCCGATTAGCGTCGCTGATTTGCTCAGAGATGCGCTGTGGGGCAATCCTGAATCGATAATTTGCACCTCGGCCACGCTTTCCAACTCAGGCACTTTTGGTTATACGAGAAAGCGGCTCGGAGTCGTGGAAACTAATGAGATGCTGCTGGGCTCGCCATTCGATTTCAAGGAGCAGGCGCTATTGTATGTGCCTGATGATCTCGATTTTCCGTCTGATAAGCCGGAATATGCCGATGCTGTCGCGGATAGAGTCAAGGAACTTCTTCTCGCTGCCAATGGCCGGGCGTTTGCGCTGTTCACCTCATACAGAATGTTGAATGCAGTGTTTGACAGGCTGGTGGACAATGTGCCATTCAGGCTGCTAAGGCAGGGGGAGATGTCCAATGAAAAGCTCATGCAGGAGTTCCGCGAGGATGAAGAAACCTGCCTGATGGGAGTGCATAGCTTTTGGGAGGGAGTCGATGTCAAGGGCGAGCGGCTTTCGTGCGTGATTATAGACAAACTGCCGTTCTCGGTGCCGGATACTCCCACCAACAAGGCACGCTGCGAGCAGATCGAAAAAGAGGGCGGCAACTGGTTCACGGATTTTGCCATCCCGCAGGCGCAAATTCGCCTCAAGCAGGGCTTCGGCAGGCTGATTCGGACAAAAACAGACTTCGGTGTGGTGGCGATATTGGACGTGCGCATCCATAAGAAGTTTTACGGCAAAGAATTCCTGCGCTACCTGCCGCAATGTAAAGGGACGAAGAAGATGTCACGAGTGCGGGAGTTTTTGGGGAATGTCGAGTTGGATAAGTTTGCGGTGAATGAGGAATAGTGGAGTTGGTTTTTCGGGATTTGAGGGTCGGATCACAAGCCATAAAGCTATAATCCAATCGTTTAGCCGAACCCGGAAATCCCGAAACGATTAAGTTTGGGCTTTACATCCGCTGTTCCTCTATATCATACACATCGAACCAACTATAGATAACGCGGTTGCGCGGTATGTATTGCTTGATGTAGTCTTCCATGTAAACTTGCGTGTCTACCGGCAGATCGCTGATGCGTGTGTCTCGCTGCTGGTTGTTCCAGATTATGATATCTGGGCGCGGGCGCTGTTTGGCATTCTCACCAATCCACGCGGCGATTTCTTCATCTGTTGCGCCTGTTGCCACAAAATCACGAAAAACGTCGTAGCCAATCTCTGAGAACTTCAGCCAGATTTGGTCGACGGGGCAGTTTGAGTGGTATTCTCCGTTCAAATCGACGAGAAAAGAGCGGCATTTATCAACTGCGCGAGCTGCGAGCACATAGCCTCCCAGAGTTTCGCGCGGGCTGCGAGGGAATTCTTTTTCATCCCGTAAATCTCGGGCTAAGAGTCTAACTTTGTCTAAGTTTTCAGTCATTAGTTACTCCTTTGGTTTTTTTGCATTTGGAGAATTATAGCCTACCAGTTATCCGTTCTAAACGGTGAGGCGGGTAAACCCTCGATGTTATAGAGATTGCAGTTATCGGGGTCATTGCAGTAGCCGTAGCGGACCGCTGCGGGCGCGGCGACGTCCGGGCTGGAAACAATCACTTCCTTGCCGATGATATCAGCCGTTGCAGGGAACCACTTTTTATCTTCTCCAGCAATGCCGAAGCTGCCAAGGGTGCCTAAAAGCTGCTTCACGGGTTCGAGGCCGTTTTTTAGGCCTACCATGAGGCCGCTGCCGGTGTAGTCAAAGCTGATGATGATCTTATTGCCTTCGAAGCGCATGCTCTTGTATAGAGGGCCGCTAACAACCAGATTGTTCATTCCATACTCGTTTTTAAGCGCCCAGAGAGCGAGCCTTTTCGAGGGGTCCTGCTTGTTGCCAGGGTGCCAGCCCGAGCTGCCCTCGAGATCGATAATACAAGACATTCCTGTGTTTGGAATACTCAGGCTCTTTAGCTGAGCTTCGCGAGTAGGCGTGAGACCATTACCGAGCCATGGAGAATGATCTTTCTCGGGCATTCTCGCGAGCTGAACATAGTAGAACGGCAAATCGCCCATTCCCCAAATCTTCCTCCAGCCGCCGATAAGCGCTTTCATTCGCTCAACATAGATATCATCCTCGCCGCCGTTCCACTCGCCCTGATACCACACAAAACCGCGCAATGCAAACGGCACAAGCGGGTGAATCATGCCGTTGTAAAGACGAGCCGCACCGCCCTCGGCGTCCGGGCGACTTGGCCATTCGGGAGAGACAGGAATCAATTTATTCTCGGCGATTGCCTTTCGAGCGCTCTTTGTCCATTCCTCAAGGGCGGTGAGTTTATCCGGCAGGCTCTTGCTGAAAGCCTCATCGGTTGCCTTGATGCTTGTGTTATAGTGCGCAAAGTCGGGAATCAGATCAAAGCCTTCGGGGGCTGTCCAGAGCTCGATTCTTGTGCCGCCAACTGAGCTGTGAATCAGGCCGAGGGGTATATTGGTCTTCTGTGAAATCTCTCTGCCGAAAAGATACAGCACGGATGAGAATCTATTCACGGTTTCCGGGGTGCAAACTACCCACTTGCCCTCGCAATCGTCTGCGAGCATGCCTTTCTCATTTCTAATCACGGTGAAGAGGCGGATAGCTGGGTTGTTTGCTGCGGCTATTTCGTCCCTGGCGTTGGTAATATCCGCCATCGCCATTTCCATATTGGATTGACCGGAACCAAGCCAGCAATCGCCTATAAGAACATTTTGCAGGGTGATAGTTGTGTCGGCTTTGATGGTAACAGTGGTGGGGGTGGCGCTCTGTTTGAGGTTCTTGAGGGTCGCTTTCCATTTGCCCTCTGAATCGGTGACGCCGCTCACGGTTTGCTTGTCGATACTCACCGAAACTTTGCTGCCAGGTGTAGCCCAGCCCCAAACAGGAGTCGATACCCCAGCCTGAAGAACCATGTTATCGCCGAAAATACGAGGCAGCCTCAGATCGGCCGCGAAGGAGGTCATTGGCATTGCGGCACATAACACAACCAACGCTATTAGAATCATTATTTTAAGATTACGCATTTGTTTCTCCTTGATTTTATTGCGATACGCTCAATTGCGCGATTGCGGTAAGGCTATTTAATCCATTTCGCGATGTCTTTGATTACAGCTTCATCGACATGTCCTTGTACTTCGTATTCCGATGGGCCGGGCTTGCCTTGCCCTGAAATGAACAGATGGTTCAGGTTTGGGTATGACTTGAACGCCACACCCTTGCGAGAGCGCAGAGCGCTCTTCCAGTTGCCGAAGTCAGTCATAGTAACTTGATAGTCGCGCTCGCCTTGAAGAATCAGCATCGGCATCTTGAGACCCTTCGCCGATTCAGCCGGTTCGTAACCCCGCAGATCGATCCAGTAAGACGGCGACGCCCCCATCAATGTGCCATTTGTGTCGGAGGTCATATCTGGGGAATTGGCGAGTGAAATTTCATCCTTGGCCGAATCCAACTGCTTCTTTTCCTCATCTGTGACTATGCCGTCGAGATTGGCAAGATACTCCATCTGCTCAAGCATCACATCCAGCAGCGGCCTTGTGGACCCGGCAAGAATGATCAAACCTGCGATCGTCGTATCCGCCACCGCAATTCTTGGCGCCAGCATCCCGCCCAGGCTGTGACCCAGTACATACACCCTTTTGGAATCGATTTCCTTGGTCGATTTCAACAGCTTCACCGCCGCCAGGACATCATCGATCACTTCTTCCTTCACGGTCAGTTTCATCGCGTTCATCTTCTTCCCGTATACCCTTGTCCGTTTGTCATACCTCAAAACAGCGATACCATTGGACGCCAGACCCTGCGCGATGTCCCTGAATGGCTTGTTGGCGCCCACTGTCTCGTCGGCATCGTTAGGGCCCGACCCGTGTACCAGCACCACCGCCGGAAACCGCCCCTTGCCCACCGGCACCGAAAGAACTCCCGGCAGAGGCTCCAGACCCTTTTCGATCTTGACAATGCGATCAACGAATGAGCTCTGCTTGACGTAAGACGCAGGCGCTGCCGGCTCAGGCTCGGGCGGTGTCACGAATAGCCCCGCGATCTTCCCACTATTGTCAAACGTCCATTTCACCGTCAGTTTGCTTTTCGTGAACTGGCAATCTACATACACAACATTATAGGCCAGTGCCTTCTCGGTGCGCGTGCCCGTGATGTTCTCAAGGGCTCCCACCTGAGCAACAATCTTTTCCCAAGAGGCTTTCAGCGTACCTGCTGGCACAGCCAAAGCCATGGCGGCGGTGAACCGAGATTCCACGGAAGCGTAGTCGCCTTTGGCCATTGTTTGAGTAAGTTCACGCGCAACCGCAACATTGTCCAAAGTCTCAGTCTTTGCGCTCTCATCGGCGCAAAAAGCTATGGAACACATTCCTACCGCAATAATAATGGATAAGATGACTTTCATATTCTTTACCTCATAGTGTTTCAAATGAACAAAATTGCTCATGCGCATATTATGCATAGGCACAGGAGTATTGTCAACTCTTAAGTCCGGTTCAAAACAGATTCCTCACTTCGTTCGGAATGACGAATGCCGTGACTTATGACCTATAACTTAAAACCTACAACTCCCCTTCACTCCCACGGATAAAGAGCTACTTTCCCGCAGTTGCCGGATACTTGAATCTCCCATGCCTCCTGAATCTTGCTCAGGGGGAAGCGGTGGGTGATTAGTTTGTCTAACTGTGGGCCTGTTTCGGAAAGCATTTTCAGAAGACGGCCCGCGTCATTCAAATTATAATGCCATGCGCCATATACAGATAAACCGCGTCCGAGTATAGAGTTGACTTCCACCTCGCCGCTCCAGCCAACGAATGCTACCCCGCCTTTGCAGCGTGTGGTTTTCATCAGGAACGGTTTCGCCGCTTCGGTGCCGCTGGTGTCTATGGACTTATCCGCGCCGATGCCGTTGGTGAGGTCTAAAACCTGCTGGATGGCGTCCTCATCGCTGGGGTTAATAATCGCTTCCGCGCCCAGTTCCTTTGCCAACGCAGCTCTGTATGGATTCGATTCCACACCAATCACGCGCGCGCCACGGTAACGGGCGTTTATTACTCCGCCGAGACCCACAGGGCCCATGCCGGTGATGAGAACAGTGTCGAATGCGTCCACTTTCAGAAGCTGCATTGCGCCGAATGTTGGCCCACAGCCGCATAGCGCCATTCCTGCGTGCTCATAGCTCATGCCCTCGGGGATTTTGGTCAGCCAGCGCTCAGCTTGCAGAATATACTGACCCATGGTCGCTCTTCCCGCCTCGCTGCCGGTTTCTTTGAGGAGATCGCGGTTGTTCCAGCAATGGATAAAGTCGCCCGTTTGGCAGACATAACACTCGCCGCACGCCGTCTGAGGCTGCACTATCACACGGTCACCAACTTTCACGCGCGTCGCCTTATCAACAGCCACAACTTCGCCAACAGCCTCATGGCCGTGACAATCGCCGAGGTCGCCTTTCTTAAACGCATAATATTCCGTACACATAGGCGCGGCGATGATTTTAACTACCGCTATATCGTCTTTCGGCCTGGGATCGGGCTTTTCGGCCACCCCAGCTTGCATAGGTCCGAGAATTGCTGCTACTTTCATTGTTATTCTCCTGTTTTCTTATCACGGAAGCACGGAATTTGGGAAACACGGAATTCTTAGTTGTTTTGGGAAACCCTTTTCCCAAAACCGTATCGGCTCAGATGTTAAGTTAGCTATTTCGGGATTTCCGGGTTGGGTTAAACGACTGGATTATAGTTTGATGGGCGTGTTTCCAACCCTCAAATCCCGAAAAACCCCAAGTCCCTTCCCCATTCATAATTCATAATTCATAATTCATAATTCATAATTCATAATTCAGCGCTCAAGATACGCCCATCGCCGCTTTGAGCTTGTCCACCAGATCGATTGAGGGTTCGAACGTGTTCATATCTATGGGTTTGCGTTCCAGGGCGCTGGCGTAGAGCGCGAGGACTGCTTTCCACTCGTGCAGCGATCGCTTGATATTGGTTCCGGCCGGCTTGGTATCGTCTTCCAGCCATTTGAACATATCTTTGTGGAATCCTGCCTGGGCAATGAGATTGTTTGCCCACCATTGTTTCATGTCGCCATAATCGCCGGATTCTGTTCCGTTCGGGCCTACTATTTCCCACTTGCCGAACTCTTCCCATAAAACGCGGCCCTTTTCGCAATAGGCTGCCACGCGGACGTGCTGGTAGGTGGTATTGGGGTCGCCGACTCTTGGGGCGCTGGGGCCGGTGTTCCAGAGCATTCGCACGCCGTTCTCGAAGGTGATATATGCTTCGCTATTTTCGGGGCCCGGGTGGTTTTTGTCGTTTCTATCCCAGCCCTGGGTGTTTCCGAAGACACTTGCGACCTGGCAGTCGCCGTTGAGGAAATTGGCGTAGTGTAGGTCGTGCGTGCCCTGGTTGGTGATGTCCATACCGGCGGACGCATCCATGAATAGCGCCTTGCCAAGCGCGCCTGATTCGATAGCCTCGCGGCATTTCACCAAGGCAGGATACCATCTGAACTGGTGGCAGATGCCGAACTTGGTTTTGGTGGTTTTCTCGATCTCGCGAATGGCCTGCCAGTCGGCTACGTCCACCGCAATCGGCTTTTCGACCGTCGCTGCCGGCGCTCCAAGCTCTGAGATAATGCGCATGGTTTCCACGCGGTCCCTTGGCATAGTGACGATGTGCACAAGGTCGGGTTTCTCCGCGTGCACCATATCGGCGATATCTGTGTAGGGTTTGATGCCATATTTCTTGCCAAACTCCTCACTGCGTTCGAGGATTAGATCGCAGCAAGCGACCAATTTGGCCTCGTCTATATGCTGGTAAGCGTCTGCATGGGCAGAAGCTCGCCCACCCGTGCCTACGAATGCTACTTTATACATATTATATTCAGCCTCCCAAGAAAATAGTTGAAAGTGGAGGGCAGAGAGCCCAGAATCACTCTTTGCATCTGTGCTGCAAGAACAATCTCTTACTACTTAGCGGGTTCGAATGGTTTTACCTTCTCGGATTGGAGGGCGAATGCTAAATTTGTTTCGTAATGCATCGTGGTGAGCGTTATAGGCGGTCGTCGGGACGAAGAGCAGTCCCGATGCATATAATACAAAAATAACCCAGCATCCTGAGCTCCGTCGAAGGGCGCGGTCAAGTTTGGTTACATGTCACTTCGCAGCCGCATACTTCGTCCTTCGACGCTGCTCAGGAGAGCTCAGCATGCTAACGTTGTACACATTATTTGCGAACTCTTACTCGACGTGATTTTTCTTGACGAATAAGCCAAGCATGTGGTATTATTTGTCAGTTTGGCAGAACACACCATACCTGACCTTTGGCGCGGGTGATCCTGTTGATATGGGATTGCGCCTGGGAATGACGGGATGGGAAGAAAATAACCTTAGGAGGATACAGTCTTGTCATCAATTACTATGAAGGAACTGCTCGAAGCGGGCGTCCATTTCGGACACCGCACCCACCGTTGGAACCCTAAGATGAAGAGATACATCTATGGCGGACGCAACGGAATCTATATCATTGATCTTCACCAGACCCTGAAACTCTTTGAAGATGCTCGCAAGTTCATCCAGGACACTGTTGCCGAGGGTGCAGAAGTGCTCTTTGTTGGAACCAAGAAGCAGGCCCAGGATGCTGTCGAGAGCGCGGCGAAACAGTGCGGAATGTATTGGGTCAGTCAACGTTGGCTTGGCGGAATGCTAACCAACTATCGCACCATTCAGACCCGTATCGGCCGTTTGCGCGAGCTTGAGAAGATGGAAGCTGAGGGTATTTTCGAAAAGCTGACCAAGAAAGAGGCTGCAAAACTACGCGAGCAAGCCGCAAAGCTGGAGAATGTGCTTGGCGGCATCAAAGATATGCCCAAGCTGCCTGGTATAATTTATATCGTTGACCTCAAAAAAGAGCGCATCGCGCTGCTTGAGGCAAGGAAGCTTGATATCCCGATTGTTGCTATCGTTGACACCAACTGCGACCCGGACGAAGTCGATTATGTTATCCCAGGTAATGACGATGCTATCCGCGCCATCAAGCTGATTTCGGGCAAGATAGCTGAAGCAATCCTCGAAGTTCGACCTTTGAAAGAGGAAGAGCCGGAAGTTGTCGCTGAGGTTGAGGATACCGAGGGCGAGGAGAAGGACGAAGTCGTTGTCACAGCAGATGAGGAAGCAATCTTTATCGATGCTGAAGCAGTCTTTGTCGATGCTGAGGCCCCTGTTGATTCCGAGCCAGTAGTCGAAGAATAAAACAAGCGCTTTTTTGCGTTAATATATGGAGTGTGTAAATATGGCAATCACTGCCGATATGGTTAAGAAACTAAGAGATCAGACCGGTGCGGGCATGATGGACTGCAAAAAAGCCCTCACTGAAACAAATGGAGATTACGAGAAGGCCATTACTCTTCTTCGCGAGAAGGGTATTGCTGTTGCTGCAAAGCGCGAAGCCAGAAGCGCCAGCGAAGGTCTGATCGCATCATATATCAGCGAAGATTCAAAGGCGGCTTGCCTTTTGGAAACAAACTGCGAGACCTCTTTCGTTGCTAAGACGAGCGATTTCGTTGAGCTCGCCAAGAATCTTGCGAAGCATGTTGCCCAGAGCGGATGCTGCGTTGATGACGTAGAGAAGCTGATGGATGAACCGTATCCCGGCGGACCTACCGTTAGAGATCGATTCACCGAGCTTATGGGCAAGATCGGCGAGAAGCTGGCAATCACTCGCTTTGTGCGTTTGGCTACAGACGGTATTATTGGCTTTTACGTGCATCCTGGCGATCAGATCGCTGTTTTGGTTGAATTATCCGGCGCTTGCGTTTCGGATGACACCAAGAACCTTGCCAAAGACATAGCTATGCACATCTCGTGGAGCAGGCCTGACTATATGCGACGCGAAAACATCAGCGCTGAAGCCATCGAAAATGAGAAAAGTGTGCACAGACAGTGGGCTATCAAAGAAGGTAAGCCAGAGAAGATCATTGAGCGCATCGTTGAGGGTAGAATGAAAGACTTCTACTCCCGCGTATGTCTGGTCGAGCAGCCTTTTATCAAGGACGAAGATCAAACTATCGGCGACCTCATCAAGGCCGTTGCTAAGAAGACTGGCGAGGATATAGATATTGCCAGCTATGTAAGATATCGCGTGGGAGAAACTTCCGGTGATGGAGAATAATCTGAGCGAGCCAAAAAAATGGAACAGAGTATTGCTCAAGTTGTCGGGGCAGGCGTTTTCTGGTTCCGAAAAACTCGGAATCTGCCCTGACAGTGTCGAGAAAATCGCGCAAGACATCAAAGCTTGTCGCGAGGCTGATGTTGATGTTGCTGTTGTGATTGGAGCGGGCAATATCATTCGCGGCGAAACCGCTTCAAAGATGGGTATGGATAGAGCCATGGCTGATTACATGGGTATGCTTGGCACTGTCATCAATTCGCTTGCGCTGCAAGATGCGCTTGAGAAGATCGGAGTTTTCACAAGGCTTCAGTCTGCTATTACAATGGCGGAAGTTGCTGAACCGTTTGTAACACGCCGGGCATTGAGGCATCTTGAGAAGGGCCGCGTTGTCATATTCGCTGCGGGAACCGGAAATCCGTTCTTTACCACGGATACTGCGGCATCGCTGCGCGCTCTTGAAGTCAGGGCTGATGTTGTGCTCAAAGCAACCAATGTGGACGGTGTCTACACGAGCGATCCGCGCAAGGACCCGAGCGCAACAAAGTTCGACGAGATCGATTATATGGAAGCGCTCAATCGAAATCTGCGAATTATGGATCAAACGGCATTCACCCTATGTATGGAGAACAATTTACCTATAGTAGTGTTTGACATAACCGAGCCTGGAAACATTGCGCGTGCTGCGCGTGGTGAAAAGATCGGCACACTCGTAAGGGGGAAGAGCTCTTGAGCAAAGAGATCATTCAAGACGCCGAAAGGCGAATGAAGAAGGCTGTTGAAGTTGCGCAGCATGATTATTCTACAATACGCACAGGCAGGGCCAATCCTATGATTCTTGAAGGAATCAAGGTGGATTATTTTGGAACGCCTACTCCTATCAATCAGGTGGCTGGAGTTTCGACCCCTGAGGCCAGGCAGATTATGATATCGCCGTGGGATCGATCAACCTTGGAGCCTATTGTCAAAGCGATCCAGGCTTCGGATCTTGGGCTGGTACCGCAGAATGATGGTCTATATATTCGCTTGAATATACCGCATCTTAACGAGGAGCGCCGCAAGGATCTTATCAAGCAATTACATAAGAAAGCTGAAGAACACAAGGTGGCTGTGCGTAATGTGCGTCGCGACGCAAACGAGCACCTCAAAGGAAAGCAGAAGAGCTCTGAAATTTCTGAAGATGAGCTGAAGCGAGCCGAAGTTGAGGTGCAAAAACTTACTGACAAGTATATCGTCGAGACAGACAAATTGACGGCCATTAAAGAGGCTGAGCTCAGGGAAGTCTAGGTCCAAATCGACGAATATTATATTGTTCGGCCCTCTGTTGATTGTGCTTTCGGCAGGGGGCCAATTCGTATTTTGGCAAATGCGGAATAACGAACCCGGAGTATGGATGTGGAAACTAACATAATACCTCAGCATATCGCTGTTATCATGGATGGGAACGGCAGGTGGGCGCGCCGCAGGGGCTTGCCGCGGCTCGAAGGCCATCGCAGGGGCTACAAAGCCCTCAAGAACTTCGTAATAGACGCTGCCGAGCTGAATGTAAAAGTTGTGACCGCGTATGCTTTTTCATCTGAGAATTGGCGTAGGCCCGAAGCCGAAGTATCAGGACTCATGCAATTGATAAGATTTGCGGCTAAAGCCGAGCTGGAATACATGAAAAAAGAGGGCGTGAAAATTATCACCAGCGGACGGTTTAACGAACTGCCACAGGCTCTGCAGGATCAATTTAACGAGGACTACGAAGCCACAAAGCACAATGATCGCATAACGCTCAACATTGCTGTAAACTATGGCGGTCGAAATGAGATAATTGATGCCGTAAAGCAGGCCGCGCGGCTTGCGGCTGAGGGTAAGCTTGCCCCCGAAGATATTGATGAAAAATGTCTGTCGGGTTTTATGTATCACCCGGAGCTGCCCGATCCGGACCTTTTGATCAGAACGGCAGGCGAGATGCGGGTAAGCAATTTTCTGATGTGGGAGACGGCCTATTCTGAGCTATTTGTGACTGATACTTTGTGGCCGGATTTCTGCATGGACGATCTCAGGGCTGCTATAGATAGTTTTCAAAACCGCACGCGCAAGTTTGGGGAAGTTGTAGACGAGGATTTGAAGTGATGCAAACTCGAATATCCATACTTGGTTCTACAGGCTCGATTGGGACACAGGCGCTGGATATTGCGCGTCGCCTCGGACCTGAGCGCGTGGATGTGGTCGGGCTCGGCGCGCAGGCCAATGCTGATTTACTTATTGAGCAGGCGATTGAGTTCGCTCCTGAAGTGGTTTGTATTGGCGAGGCTGGGCATTATGAGAAGGTCAAATCTGCGCTTGAATGCAGAGGAATTTCAGTCTTATGCGGAGCATCGGGCTTTGATGAGCTTGCTACTTGCCCACAAGCTGATAGAATAGTAATATCTGTAGCGGGAACGCCGGGGCTTTCCCCCACCCTGAGCGCGATTGAATCCGGCAAAAGTGTGGCTCTTGCGAGCAAAGAAGTTATGGTTGCGGCGGGGCATTTGGTCATGGATGCCGCGAGGCGCAAGAATATAACGATTCTACCCATAGACAGCGAGCACTCGGCCATTTTTCAGTGCCTTAATGGCGAGGATAAGCGAAGTATTGAGAAGATTTACCTGACAGCATCAGGAGGCGCATTCCGAGATAAGACGAAATCCGAATTGGCGGGCGTAACTGCAGCGCAGGCTTTGGCGCATCCTACTTGGAAAATGGGCAAGAAAGTGACCATAGACTCCGCCACCATGATGAACAAGGGGCTGGAGATTATAGAGGCCAAGTGGCTTTTTGGGGTTGGCGGCGATCAGATTCAGGTGGTTATTCACCCGACCAGCATCGTTCATTCGATGGTGCGGTTTTGCGATGGTTCGATAATTGCGCAACTTGGGCTGCCTGATATGCGGCTGCCCATTCAGTATTCGCTGCTTTACCCGGAGAGGGTCGATGCACAATTGCCGAGGCTGGATTTACTTGAAGCTGGGCCGCTTGTGTTTGAGGAAGTTGATTTGGATAAGTTTGAGTGTTTGTCCCTTGCAATTGAAGCAGCGCGGGTCGGAGGGACGCTCGCTGTAGTATTGAACGCCGCTGACGAGGTAGCCGTTAGGCTCTTCCTCGATGGCAAAATTGGATTCCTGGATATTGCAAAAGTAATTGGGCGAACGATGGAAAATCACACATCAAGCCCGGATCCTTCACTTGAAGAAATTTGCGCTGTTGATGCCGAAGCCCGGGTCGCAGCGCTAACATACGCACAGAGGAGCATATAATTGACTATAGCGCTATTTCTATCCTATATACAGACAGCGATTGCGTTTGTTTTCATCTTTGCTGTTTTAGTCCTATTCCATGAACTTGGACATTATATTTCCGCCAGACTCACCGGGATGCGTGTTGATGAGTTCGCATTCGGGTTTGGACCTCGAATTGTGAGGCTTTTCAAGCGGGGCGATACCGAATATACGGTTCGAGCTTTTCCATTAGGCGGTTTCGTAAAAATCGCCGGAATGGAACCGGGGGAAGAAAATATTGCCGACGGTTTTCAGGCTCAGGCGATCTGGAAAAGAGTGCTCGTTATCTTTTGCGGTCCTCTTGCAAGCTCTGTATTGGCGATATTGGTATTCCTTGTTCTCGGCTTATTTTGGGGGTATCCAAGCCCTAATGATACTACAAATAGAGTAGCAACAGTTGAGCCGCAAACTGAAGCGGCCCGGATTGGCCTGCGCGCTGGTGACCAAATATTAAAAATCAATAATGTAAGAATCTCAACAGGCAAGCAAATGACTGACATTATCCACAATAGCACCGGTAAGCCAATTAATCTGATTATTATAAAGAATGGCGCAACGCTTAAGAAGACTGCTACTCCAAAATGGATGGTTGAGTATTTGGGCGCACTTTGGCGCTTTATGGAATCTGATCAGGGTGTTTTATATAAAATTGCTGAAGAGTCGCCAGCTGCAAAGGCAGGGCTGAAAGCTGATGATCAGCTACTAAGGATAAATGGCAAGCTTATCCGAAGCGGCGCCGATATGACATATGCAATAAAAACTGCCGGGCTCTTGCCTGTTCATATTGAAGTAAAGCGAAATAACAAAATAGTGCTGGCTAAAGCTACACCCTATATCAACTGGGTGCAGGTCAAAGGAGTTCGTTGGTTTTTTTCTGAGGGTTACGCTGGCATCATTGATACCAAAGACAATGCAATCAAGTATGCAGATATAATAAAGAGCGTAAATGGCAAAACAATTGCGAATGGAACCCAACTAGTGGAAGCAATCGGAACCAATAGTAGGTTATCAATGGTAATCGAAAGAGAAGCACAGCAGGTCACTATTGATTTATTGTTGAGTAAAAGTGATCTAAAAGAAGTGAAATCCGGCTTGTTCGCTTCTATGGGCATATTGGGGTTCCAACCGGAAACGAAACTTGTTAAGGTGGGAGCTGGAGAAGCTATCAAAACTGCAATGAATATTCCAGTAGACATGCTCAAAATGATAGGTAAAATACGTCTTAATAAAGATATCGGAGGTCCGCTTCTAATTGGTGTGATGACCCACAGTTCTGTTGAACGAGGTCCGTATTGGGTGTTTTGGATGCTTGGCAGCCTTAGTATGAGTCTGGCGTTTATAAATCTGCTGCCTATCCCGATCGTTGATGGCGGTCACCTGGTATTGCTTGTTGTAGAGGCTATACGCCGAAAACGACTTACTGCTGAGCAAATGCAAGTTTTTCAAATGATCGGGCTTGTGATATTGATTGGTATATTTATTTTGGTGATGTGGTCTGACGTGTTCAAGATTTCGCAAGGTCTTGTGCCGCAGTAAAGAGTGGAGAGTATGGAACTCAGAACCGGTGTTGTGAGAAGAGTGACCCGCAAGGTTTGCGTTGGGGGTGTTGAGATCGGCGGCGATGCGCCTGTGAGCGTGCAGTCGATGACTAACACGCCCACTGCCGACGTGCGGGCAACTGTCGATCAGATCAAGAAACTCGAGGCCGCCGGGTGCGAAATTGTTCGCGTTGCTGTGCCTGACCAAACGGCTGCGGCGGCGATTCGCGAGATTAAATCCGAGATCAACATTCCCCTTGTTGCCGATATACACTTTGATTATAAACTGGCTCTTACCAGCCTTGAAGCGGGCGCCGACAAGCTCAGGATTAACCCTGGAAATATCGGATCTGATGCGAATGTCGAGATAGTTGCTAAAGCCGCCAAAGAGCGCGGCGTTCCTATTAGAATCGGTGTAAATGCCGGTTCTATTGATCGAAATAGATACGGGCTGCCATCGGCTGAGGCGCTGGTGGAGAGTGGGCTTGACGAAGTGCGGGTTCTTGAGAAATTCGGCTTTGAGGATATCGTGCTCTCGCTGAAAGCATTTGACGTGACCACTATGATTCGAGCATATCAGCTTGCCGGCAAGAGATGCGATTATCCGTTGCACCTGGGTGTTACCGAGGCTGGGCTTGCCTGGGAAGGCGCTATTCGCAGCTCAGTAGGAATTGGGGCACTGCTTGCAGAAGGTATAGGTGACACTATTCGGGTGTCGCTGACTGGGGATACCATTGAAGAAGTGAGGGTCGGCAAGGAAATTCTGAGCTCTCTTGGCCTATGGCAAAAGCCGTATACGCTGGTCTCATGCCCTACTTGCGGAAGATGCTCGATAGACTTGGCGGGCATCGCCCAACAAGTTAAATGCAGGCTGGATACTAATCCACCCAAAAACCCAGTGACTGTCGCAGTGATGGGCTGCGTTGTAAACGGACCTGGCGAGGCATCGCTTGCTGATGTTGGCATTGCCGGCGGCGAGGGTGTTGGAATTGTATTCGCCAAGGGTGTTATGCTGCGCAAAGTTGATGAAAATGCTCTGGTAGATGAATTGATAGTGGAAGTTGAGAGGTTGCAAAGTGATTCGTAAAGCACGGATTCCTGACGTTACAGAGATTCAGAGATTGGTTAACTATTTCGCGGATAAGAACGCCATGCTGCCGCGGTCGCTTAATACTATCTATGAGAATCTACGCGACTTTTATGTGCTTGAGCAGGACAGCCAGATTGTGGGCTGCTGCGCGCTGCATGTCACTTGGGGCGATCTTGCTGAGGTAAAATCACTTGCTGTCGATGAATATGCCCAGGGGAAACAGCTCGGCAGGCAGCTTGTGGAGGCATGCTTGAACGATGCCAGAGAAATGGGGATTCCAAAAGTCTTCGCTCTCACTTATGTGCCGGAGTTCTTTGAAAAACTCGGCTTTCATGGTGTGGATAAGTCCACTCTGCCGCACAAGATTTGGTCTGAATGCATTAACTGCCACAAATTCCCTGATTGCGGGGAAGAGGCAGTAGAAAAAGATTTGTAGAGGTTACTCACTTGAACGACGGCTTAATCTGGAATATGATTTTAAGATTATTTTTGTCTGCACTTTTAGGGGCGATCATCGGTGTTGAGCGCGAAACCCATGGGCGACCGGCTGGGCTCAGAACTCACATCCTGGTTTGCGTTGGTTCAACTCTATTTACCATCTGCTCATATTTAATTGCGGGCACACACAATGACCCTGGGCGAATCACTGCGCAGATTGTTACGGGTATTGGTTTTCTGGGCGCCGGAACAATAATCCACCAGGGCAGCGTAGTAAGAGGCCTCACAACTGCTGCAAGCGTGTGGACGGTGGCAGCGATAGGTGTTGGCGTTGGGATCGGTGGATATGCTCTGACACTCGCTGCGATTACATCGGTTATCGTGTTCGCCACCTTAAACTGGGTTCCCCTGCTTGAGAAACAGATTATGAATAAGCGCGACGAGCGATCTTTGCGCGTGACTATTCCCCCGGGCGCTGAATCAATTTCCTGCACACTGAGCGAGATATATAAACACAATCTGAAGCTTGTTTCGCTTACCAGGGAAGATATTTCGGACCAAACATCGCAGGCGATTATCATTCGTTTGCAGGTGCCCGTTAACTTCGAAGAAGAGGCATTCAGTGAAAGCCTGGCTTCATGTTC
>JAPLCU010000168.1 GCA_026392045.1 Armatimonadota bacterium | reverse complement strand
GGAAGAGGTGCGCAAGGCGTCTGGTGAGGTGATTCTATTCATCGACGAGCTGCATACGCTGGTCGGCGCGGGAGCTGCCGAGGGCGCTATAGACGCCTCCAACATAATGAAACCTGCTCTGGCAAGAGGTGAGATGCAATGCATCGGCGCAACCACCATGGATGAATACCGCAAATACATTGAACGGGACGCGGCGTTGGAGCGCAGGTTCCAGCCAATCCAGGTAAGACAGCCGAGCATTGATGAGGCAATACAGATTCTCAAGGGGCTTAGAGACCGCTATGAGAAGCATCACTCTGTAACGATCGAAGATGAAGCTCTGATCACTGCAGTGCAGTTATCCGAGAGATATATTTCAGATAGATCGCTGCCCGATAAGGCGATTGACCTGGTAGACGAAGCAGCCTCCAGAGTGAGATTGCGGCTGGCGATGCCTCCGGCTGAACTAAGAGCAACTAAGCAAGAGCTGGCGAAAATTCAGATGGAACTCAACTCGATTCCGGCAGGGTCGAACTACGATCAGGCCGCTGAGATGAGAACCAAAGAACGTGAGCTTAGCGAAAAGATAGCTGATCTTGAGCTGAAGTGGAAAGAGGAAAAAGCCACTCAGACTTCGGTAGTGAACGAAGACGAGATCGCTCACATCGTTTACAGCTGGACAGGAATTCCTGTTTCGAGGCTGGTCGAAGGTGAGTCCGCCAAGCTGCTCAAGATGGAGGATGTTATGCACGGCAGGATCGTCGGCCAGCATGACGCGGTGGTTGCGGTATCTAAGGCGATCAGACGCGCAAGATCGGGTATGAAGGACCCGAAGAGGCCGATGGGCAGCTTCATATTCCTCGGCCCGACCGGCGTCGGTAAAACTGAGCTGGCAAGAGCGCTGGCACAGTATCTCTTCGAGACCGAAGAGTCTATTATTAGAATAGATATGTCCGAATATATGGAGAGGTTTTCGGTATCCAGACTCGTGGGCGCGCCTCCCGGATATGTCGGATATGATGAGGGCGGTCAGCTCACGGAAGCCGTGAGGAGACGGCCGTATTCAGTTGTGTTGCTCGACGAGATCGAAAAGGCGCATCCTGAGGTCTTTAACATTCTTCTGCAGGTGATGGAAGATGGTAGACTGACGGATTCGCGGGGTCGAATTGTCGACTTCAAGAACACGATCATAATTATGACCAGCAACGTCGGCGCTCTGTCGATTCAGGGCGGTTCCGGTATTGGTTTCCGAGACCCGGTTTCCGAAGCGGAGACTGAGAAGGCCTATGAAAGTATGAAAAACCGCATCATGGAGGAAATGAAGCGGACGTTCCGACCTGAGTTCTTGAACCGCGTGGACGACATCATTGTCTTCCATCAGCTCAAGAAAGATGAGATTCTTCAGATTGTTGAACTGATGGTTGATCGGGTAAGACAGCAGGTTTCCAGCCAGGGTATGGACCTGATCGTAAGCAAGGAAGTGAAGGAATTGCTGGGCACGGAAGGCTTCGATCCGCAGTTCGGCGCACGTCCTCTGAGAAGGGCGATACAGCGAATGATCGAGGATCCGCTGGCGGAAGAGATTCTGCTGGGGAGATTTATCTCAGGAGAGACCATCCGAGCAGAGCTCGAAGACGGACACATATTCTTCACCAAGGCAGCGGATTTGAAAGACTTGCCTGTGGAGAGTAAGTCCAAGTAGTTCCGTCCCGATTTAATCGGGACACAATAGACACGACATGCGCCCCGATTAAATCGGGGCGCTTTTTGTTGTTAATAATGCTGCGCGAGCAAAATTATGCTTGACCGCCAAGCCCATATATAGCTAGCATGATGGTAGTAAACGGCATCGATGCCATTGGAAGGTGACACATTTGAGAGTAAGCTGGATAGCGATTGCATTCGGAGCAGTGTTGGCAACAACTCTAAGCGCTGCTGGCGGGGTATTGAGATATGATTCTTTCGAACGCGGAGACCGCGAGGTTTCCTTACAGATAGGATATGGAGCCAGCCACCATTTCCCAAGCGCCTGTAAAGACAGTTTTCAGTTCGACGCGGTAAAGTTAAGATATGGGGTGTTCACATCACCTCGGACGCAATTGGCGCTTGACGTCTCCAGAGGCATTAATCAATCGAATCAAGAGAACAAGTCTGTTTGGGGCACCGTGAGCTATCGACGCTACTTCATGGTCAGAGGAAGCACCGCATTAGGCTATGACCTCAATATGGGCATGCTTCGCTATGAAAAGGGTGTTAAGTCACTTGGCACGAGAATCAATTTTACGGAGCAGATCGGTCTGGTATTTCAGCACGGAATCACTGAAAACTCAGCTATCAGCCTGGATTACAAGTTCTCACATGTCTCCAATGCAGGCGTTAGACTTCCAAACATCGGCATCAACACCAGCATGATGTCTGTGGGATATTCTCGTTATTACTAACTTGCACAAGCATATCTGTCAATAGGCCGTTCTTGCCGCATGGTGAAGGTGGCAAATAGAAGTCCTCAATCATATATCTTGCTTCTGTGCCCAACAGCCAGAACCAGCACAACCACTTTGTCATCTTCTATACTGCACACTATACGGTAGTCTCCGACACGATAGCGCCAGAGGCCAGTCTTGTCAGCAAGCAGAGATTTCCCGAAGCGACGAGGGTCTTCATCCGTGCTGATTCTTTCTCGTAAATACCTGATTATGCTCTGTTTCACCTGAGGTTCGAGCTTCCTGGCGTCACGCACTGCCCTCTCGTCCCACTCAACTTTCCACGCCAAATTGCTTCTCCGCTTCTTCCATTGTCAGCCGTTTGCCTGGCTTTTTCAGCCGCTCAAGGGCAATGTAAGTGTCTTCCATATCATCCATAAGCCGAAGAATGGCTTCTCTGGCGTAATAGGTCTTTGTCCGCCCTGTGCGTTTTGCAAGAGCGGTGAGCCTGTCGTCAATCTCAGCAGGCAGCCTTATAGCTATCATACTCTTCATTTTGATCAGTCCCTTCATTGATATACATGTATATCATACCACGAATAATGCTCAAGTCAACCCCTTTGTCTGAGTGAAACATCACTAAAATTTTGGCATCCGCACCCGAAATAGTTAATTCCACAAAACGAACTCCCTATAGATAGGTATTGCGAGACGGCCTTTTTGCGCCGTTTGTCCTATTATCGGTAATTTTGCGTCGAAACTTGAGGTTTCGGGAAAAGGGTTTCCCAAAATAAATAATCATCCGAATAAAATGAGTTAAAACATCCTGATTCTGGGAAACTAAACAGCGCTACTGACGCATTTGTGCAAAAGGAGTGCGGCTATGAACGACACAAATATCAAGGCAAGAGCGCGCGTAATCATCGATTCTACGGCTAACGGCGTGCTGATTACTCTGGATGACAAGGGCTTCCCCCACCCACGCACCATGTGGACGGCTGGCATAGACGAGGATTTTACAGTCTACTTCCTGACGGGCCGCGATCTGCTAAAATCAAAACAAATAGCAAATGACCAAAGAGTATGCATATTCTGGACCAAGGCCGATGACTTGAGCATTGGCTGGGATTATGCATTTCTAAAGGGCGAGGCCGCAATCACAGACGATCAGAGCCTACGCGACAGGTTCTGGGATGATTCCCTTACGCAATACTTCCCCGGCGGCAAAACAGATCCGAGCTACGTGGTAATAGTAATCAAACCCAAAGAACTTATGATAATGGACGGGCACAAATATCCGCTGGATAAGATGGAATTCTAGCAAGTTGAGGTCTCCAAAATGCCAGGTGTTTCGAGATTAGAGCGCAGCGGAAAGCGGAGAGCAGAAAGCAGAGAGCCGGGAAGGGAAGGAGACTTGGATTTCGGGGGTTTTGTTTGTGTAGCGGGGGGTTTCGGGGAAGGGGTTTTCCGAAATAACTTCAAAAAGATTATATTTGAGGGGTTAGCATGCTGCTCATCCTTCGAGAGCCTGCTATGTAAGAGTCAATCAATATCTACCCTTGCTGACGTATTTTTTGCGTAACATATTATTGGCTGGCTCCACAGGAACACAACCTGACTAGCGCGCTATTTTTTTCATGTCTTCTGGC
>JAPLCU010000067.1 GCA_026392045.1 Armatimonadota bacterium | reverse complement strand
AGGAATGTTAACACGAATTTTGGAAAAAGTTTGCGGTTGGCGGGTGATGTTGCGGAATTTTGGTGTCATCAATCCTGAGCGCATAGTACATACCGAAATCCCTATACATCGACAAGTGCTGAGTTCTGAATTATGAATTATGAATTGGGGAAGGGATGGGTTGGCTTAAACTTGTGAGGTTGTCATGCTGCTCATCCTTCGAGTGGCCTCAGGATGGCGAAGTGGGGCCTCAGGATGGCGAAGTGGAGCCTCAGGATGGCGAAGTGGAGCCTCAGGATGGCGAAGTGGGGCCTCAGGATGGCGAAGTGGAGCCTCAGGATGGCGAAGTGGGGCCTCAGGATGGCGAAGTGGGGCCTCAGGATGGCGAAGTGGAGCCTCAGGGTGACGAAGCGGGGCCTAAGGATGGCGAAGTGGAGCCTCAGGGTGACGAAGCGGTACCTTTGGTATTTCGGGATTTGACAGGCTGTCTCATAAATATAGTATTCCGACGCGAAAAGAAAATCGCCTTGCGAGGATTGGTAAGAAAGGGCCTCTCAGATATTATTTGATTTCTGAGACCTGTCAAAAATGCAAAATATGCCCGATTTACGAGTTTTGAGACAGCCTGTCAAATGGAGCCGCAGGCGGAACGGAAATCCCGAAACAAACTGCGTAGCGCTGCGTTAGCCCAACCCTATATCGTTCTTGGCGAGTTCGTCTCGAATTCGCTCGTTCAGCTTAAGCAAGACCTCGTCCTGGTATCGCGCAACCACTCCGCCTGCGAAGCGTATGGTGATTTTCTCGCAGCCGATTGTGGATAAGCCTTCGCATTTGAATGGCATTTTGACTTTTTCGGGCATTTCCTCGGCGATGGCTTGACCGAGGGCGTTTAGGACTGTTTTGGCTTTATCGAGGTCTGCGACGGCAGATAGCGGGACATCCGTCCAGACCCAAAGATGGCCGCGCGAATGATTGTAGACCTGGTTGATGTCGCCATTGGCAATTATGAATAGTTTGCCGCTGTTATCTTTAAGGCGGGTGGTGCGCATGCCGAGTTCTTCGACAACTCCGCTGGCGATGCCAATCGTGACGTAATCTCCCACTCCATACTGGTCTTCTATAAGAATATAAAACCCGGAAATTACGTCTTTTACCAGTTTTTGCGCTCCGAAACCAATCGCCAGGCCTGCGACGCTGGCGGTGGTGAGCAATGGCACGATATCGAAGCCGCAAGTCTGTATCACCATAATAATCGCGATAAACCCGAGCACAAAGTTAACACCACTCTTGATCACGGAATGAAGAGCGCGAACGCGTGCCGCGCGCATATCGCCCATACCATTCATAAGCGGAGCCGTAAGCAATTTGGAAGCCAATTGCAGGACGAGCGCGCGTATTATTACATAAGCAATAATAATGGCTGCAATTTTGAGCGATGACGATATAATATCTTCGCTGTGCTTACTCCACCACGTGAACAGAATGTCAACAATTTGGGAAACGTCCATCTATATACCTCGATAATAATAAAGCCGGGAGAAAGAATATTCCCCCGGCTAGTTTATTAGTTCGTTTCGGGATTTCCGCTTCGCTCAAATCCCGAAACACCGTGCGGCTTGCGGCTCGGCGGGAGCCTCGCCCTCCCGTTGTCTGCCTAAACTATCATCTTCTCCTGAGGAATGCCGGGATGTCCAGCTCGCTCTCGGGGATAAGACTATTTTCTGCTTGCGGCATTCCAGCGGTTGCATGAGCCGCTGATTTGGATTCGCCAAATGCGGTCACGGCCTGTGCTTCGGTTATCCGCGGTCTTTCGACTGCATCGAAGCCGGTTGCAAGCACCGTGATTCGGACTTCGTTGCTCATCGTTTCATCGATGACCGTGCCGAAGATCACATTGACGTTCTCTGAATCGCATGCCCTGTAAACAACATCGGCAGCTTCGTAAACTTCGCTCAGTGTGAGGTCGTTGCCGCCAGTGATATTGATCAGCACGCCGCGCGCGCCGTCGATTGAGGTCTCAAGGAGCGGGCTTGCACAGGCAAGCTCAGCCGCATGCACAGCCTTCTGCTCGCCGATCGCGCATCCGATTCCCATCAGCGCGGTGCCCTGATTTTCCATAATGGTCTTGATATCAGCAAAGTCAACATTGATCATACCAGGGATCGTGATGATATCCGAGATACCCTGCACGCCCTGCCTTATAACATCGTCAGCGACCTGGAACGCTTCGTTCAACGTGGCCTTTTTCTCAACTACGTTGATCAGGCGATCATTGGGGATGATGATGAGGGTGTCGACTCTGTCTTTGAGTTCTCTTGCGCCAGCATCCGCGACTCTCTGTCGCCTCGGCCCCTCGAACCCGAACGGCTTGGTAACAACAGCGACCGTCAGCGCGCCCATTTCCTTAGCCATCTCAGCGATGATCGGCGCTGCGCCGGTTCCGGTTCCTCCGCCCATACCCGCAGCGATGAAGACCATATCAGCGCCTTCAAGCAGCCTGCGAATCTCAGGGCGGCTCTCTTCAGCGGCAGCTCTACCAATCTCAGGATTTCCGCCAGCGCCCAACCCTCTGGTCAGGTTTGATCCAAGCTGAAGCTTGCTCTTTGCGGCTGATAGTTCAAGCACCTGGGTGTCCGTGTTCATTGCCACGAAATCCACACCGGTAACGTTAGCGTCTATCATTCGGTTGACGGCGTTCATGCCGCCTCCTCCGACCCCAATCACCTTTATTGTTGCGTAGTAATCGCCCATATTGTTCCCCATCAGACCAAGCTCCTCCTTATAATCAAACATATAAATAATAAAAAACCGTTTGCATCTTGCTGGTCATTCGTGAACCTTGCAATGCTACGATACATATTTCCGGAACCGAAGCAAGCAATTCTACTTGCCGCGCTTGAACATACCAATCAAGCCCTGTAAGCTCTGCATTATTGTATTCTTTTTTTCGTCTTCGCGCAAGTCTGCTTTCGCCCTTGCGGCATACATCACCAGACCCACCGCAGTGGTGTAAACAGGGCTCTGGATAGTGTCGTTCAGCCCGCCAACTTTTTGCGGCAAACCAATCCTCGAGGGCATCCCAAGTGTTCTCTCAGCTAAATCCAGTGTCCCCGGCATTTGAGAGCCGCCTCCGGTCAGCACAGCCCCGCCGGGAAGCATATCAATGTAACCCGACTTAATGACTTCTTCCCTAACCATCTGCAGAATCTCCTGCATTCTTGGCTCAATTATTCCAACCAAAATTTCACGCGGCAGCTCCCTGGCATCTTCCGCGCCAAGGCTTGTAACCTGGAACGTGTCATCCACATCAACCATGTGAGCGTTAGCGCAGCCATATTTGAGCTTAACCCGCTCAGCTTCTTCCCGAGAGGTGCGCAGGCCGACCGAAAGGTCTTTGGTTACATGATTTCCGCCTACGGCCAAGATAGCCGTATAATAGATTTCTCCGTTTACGAACACAGCCACATCGGTCGTCCCACCGCCGATATCGATCAGCACAACGCCAAGGTCTTTCTCAGCAGGAATCACCGCTGATTCGGCTGTGGCAATCGGTTCGAGCACACTGGCATCGATCTCAAAACCGGCTCTGCGAACGCACTTAACGACATTATCCAGAAACGTCGTGGAACCCGTAACGATGTGCGTTTCAACTTCCAGCCGTGATCCGCTCATTCCAACAGGGTCTTTAACTCCGTCCTGACCGTCAACAGCAAACCCCCGTGGAATCGAGTGCATGATTTCGCGCTCAGGCGGTAATACGATTACTCGTGAAGCTTCCACAACGCGTTCGACATCAGAGAGCGTGATCTCGCGGCTCGAACTGGTAATCGCAATCACTCCCCGGCTATTGAGCGACGAAACATGCTCTCCGGTAACACCAACCACCACCGAGCGTATAGCAACAGTTCCAGCCATAAGCTGGGCTTTTTCGACCGCGCTTTTTATGCCCTCGGTAGTAGCGTCGAGGTCGACAACGACCCCTCTGCGCAGTCCGCTTGAAGGGGTCAATCCTACCCCAATAATATCTACAGACTCTTCATCAAAATCCACCTCCGCCAGCACACAGCAGGTTTTGGTGGTTCCAATATCAAGTCCGGCTACAAACTCTTTTCGGCTCAAAGGTTAGTCTCCAAGGTTTTAGTTTTCCCGTCTTTTGTTCAGGCTCGTCTGCGTGCCCTGATTCCGCCAAACACGGAGTCAAGCCCAGCAAGGGCAGCAAGAGACAGATAACTGGCGTATTCGTCGGGCGGTCTAAAAGGCATCCAATACACCGAAAAACCAATTGCCAATCCAACAACAGGAAGCCAAACCATTTTTCTTTCCATTAATGTTCAATAATCACTTTCACTGTGCTACCGGCTTTGCAACGTAGAACGTTGTGCTTCCGGTGTATGCAGGCACGTCGATCATCGCTTCTTTCTTCACGGTTATCATATCGAGCAGAATAAGGTCTGATGCAGGTCCTCCCTGCGTCTTAAGTGACGTCTCAAGAACAGTAGGGTCACCCACCGCCTTGATAACATAAGGTGGAGCCAGCTCGACCTTATTTACCTGCACAACAGGACCAACGCAACGGATAGATGTCGTCGCAATACGTCGTTGTCCATTAATCGAAATAGCCTCAGCGCCCGCTACACAAAGTTCATCCACGAGCGCTTTGATATCTTGATCATGCACCATAAATTCCTCAATGATGTCAGGCCTTGTCTCGGTAGGCTTAAGCTTCGGGCTATCGTTAATGGTCACAACTAGTCCGGGGCCGCGAACCGCAACTGTTCCGGCAAGCAGCCTCGCAGCGTCTCTGGCCTCAATCACTTCTTTAGAGCCGCGTGTACCCTGTGCCAGCTTCTCCTGCAGGTCATCTATCTCTTTGCTCTTCTTAGCGCCCTCTTCCTTGAGTAATACATTGTCTGCCCGCGCCGCACGATATGCCGCCACAAGCGCAGGAAAACGGCTGGGCATATTTTTTGAAACCAATTCTCGCTGCGTTCTCAGAGAAAGCCCAAGAAGAGCGCCCAGCACAATACAAAGTAAAGTAACCTGAAAAACCCAAGATTTTCCCCGAACAGTGGGCAACATTGTTGACATAAATATTCCTGTTTTCTTATAGAATCTGCGCACTCAGTTTTGGTTTCCAAACAATAGCTCTCGGGCAACTGGCATCAATATAGTCTGCGTCTTTAGCAAACGATGGACGGCCGTCTATTGCGTTTTGCACCTGAGAAATTTTATATTCAAGCTCGTCCGGCTGACCGAGTTTA
>JAPLCU010000145.1 GCA_026392045.1 Armatimonadota bacterium | reverse complement strand
ACGGCTACTGCCGTCCCACCAAACTTCCGTTTCAGCAACAAAAGCGATAAACCCAATAAAGCCAAAGGGGACAAAATCCCTTTGCAGTTAAGGGGACATTTTCCCTTTGCTTAAACAGGTACTATAAGCTGTCTGGCAAATTTATTATCGTCATAATACCGTCCGTGCTTTAACTTGAATTGTGGAACACGAACGCTTATAATATTGGTATATCATTCTTTGATGATTAGGGTTGCCCGAAAAAAAAATTCAAATAAAATAACGTAAGATGGGGAACTACCGTCAGCTTACTAGCGTAATAAAGTTTAGGACAAGAGGTGGAGGCCACTTTGGTGGAACTTGCAGAGACAGTTTCTAACATAGCCCATAGTGAAAACAGGCGCGAATTTGATGCGCTTGTAAAACGACATCATAAACATGCATATAATATTGCATACAGGATGGCAGGTAACCACGCAGATGCCGAAGATTTGACGCAGGAAGCGTTTATTCGCGCTTTCAGGTTTTTTGGCCAGTATAGGAGGGATCTTCCCTTTGAAAGCTGGCTGTATAAGATTATGTCCAACGCTTTTGTTGACCGTTTGCGCCGGAAGCCGAAGGTTAAAATGCGTTCTTTAGACCAGCCTGTGGTTTCGGCAGATGGCGACTCGCAGCAGTTCGATGTTGCCGATACTGCAGCAGGACCTGAGGAATGTGTGCTGAGTCTGGAAGTGGATAGCAATATCCAGGCTGCGCTGGATACGCTGCCGGATGCGTTTCGCCTTACAGTTATATATGCAGATATTGAAGGGTTGAGCTACGAAGAGATTGCGGAAGCAACCAATACGAATGTCGGCACGGTAAGATCGAGATTGCATAGAGGCAGGCGACTGCTAAGAAATAAACTGAAAAAATACGCTAATCAACTGTTTTGAGGTAGGTGTTTACTATGAATTGCCGTCGAGTTGTGAGTCTGTTGTCAGCTTATGTGGATGGTGAACTGACTGGTGTGGAGATGCTTGGGATTCGCAGGCATCTTGCGGAGTGTTCTGAGTGTGAGGAAGAGCATCAGGCTGTGCTGTTTACTAAACAGGCGCTGTCCAGGCTAAGAAGTGTGGCGCCGCGGGAAGATTTTGCGGCGATGCTCATGAGCAATCTTTGTGTGGTGCAGGTCTCGCCTTATCAGAAAGCAGCCAATTCTTTGTGGCGGTTTGCTCACACAAGAATCGCTCCGGTTGCGGCTGCTGCTGCGGCTGCAGGAGTGGTTTTGGTTGTTTTGTCATCGGGGACTTTTAATAACGATGACCAGATGATGGCATCTGTGCCGTTTGCGAGCCAGTCAGTGGGCGTGTCTTTCATGCCAGAGGTTTATTCGAGTAATTCAGCGGTGGCTGCATCGCGGCCATTGAGAGTGACTAATGATTCCACATCACTTACCAGCTCAAAGTATCGGTTTGCGAGTTTTTCTGGATTAAAATAGCGGCTATCTCCCCAGGGCGAGGCGCCAGACAATTTTCGAGAGTGGTATAACTACTGTTGTCGGCTTTTGGTTGGCGCTTTGTTTTGGCAGAGTGGAGTAAAGAAAAAGTTGGAACGTATAGCGCGTTTGTCTCGTCAAAACAATTAGATTTAGTATTATAGGAGGGATTTACAATTATGCGATCTGTATGGAGTAGTGTTGTTTCGCGTCCGGGGGCTTTGTTGGCATTGGTGTGTGTGCTGAGTGTTGCGTTGGGATTTTCGCTGGCGTCGAATTATTATAATCACCCGCCAAATCCCGCAATTGCTGCCGCGCCTGTGAATGTGCCGATGGATTGGCGCAATTCCTTTGAAGAGACGGCGGCAAAGCTGGAGCCGAGCGTCGTGTTTATTACCAGTGAATCGACAGTGGAAGTCATCTCAGGCATGCCGCAGGGCATGGAGGATTTCTTTAATTTCGGGCCATTTGGCGGTCAGCCAAGGCCGCAGCCTGAGAGGCGAACCAGAAAAGCCAGTGGGTCTGGGGTTGTCGTTCGTTCGGACGGCTATATCATGACCAATAATCACGTAGTGGCAGGCGCTGATAGGGTTACTGTGAAACTCTCTGATGGACGTGAGTTCAAAGGTAAGGTGTTTCTTGACCCGATAACAGACCTGGCGTTGGTTAAGATAGATGCCAAGGACCTTCCTGCAATAGGATTTGCTGATTCCGATAAGGTAAGGGTGGGGCAGTGGTCATTGGCTATCGGAAATCCGTTTGGCTTGCAGAATACTGTGACCGCGGGTGTGATCAGCGCTCTGCGCAAGAATACTGACCCGGAGAATCCGCTGCCGTATGCCGAGGTTATTCAGACGGATGCATCCATTAACCCTGGCAATTCAGGCGGGCCTTTGGTAGACCTCGACGGCAAGATTATCGGTATCAACGGGGCGATATATTCGACTTCGGGTGGTAATATGGGAATCGGATTTGCGATCCCTGCGAACACCGCGAAGTATGTTATGACGCAGTTGATCGAAAAAGGCAAGGTGGTGCGGGGGTATCTTGGCGTTTCCATGCAGGACCTCACCATTACCATGGCTTCTAAGCTGGGAACCAAGAGCGGCGCTTTGGTGACAGCTATCTCCAAGGACTCAGCTGCTGAGAAGGGCGGAATACAGATAAAAGATGTCATTATCAGGGTTAACAACAAAGCTGTTATGAATGGCGCCGACCTGCGGCACGCTGTTGAAACTATATCGCCGGGCACGGATGTCAAGGTGGTAGTCATGCGCGATAAGAAAGAAAAAGCGCTTACGATCAAGCTTGATGAGCGAAAGGGCGTCGAAGAGGCGTCAACCAGCGGCGTTGAGAAAGATAAGAGCGGTCTATCGGTGCAGCCGCTTAGCGCTGATATTGCAAAGCAGCTTGGTATAGATGAGAAAATCAAGGGCGTTGTTGTTCGAGCGGTAGAAGCGGGAAGCCCTGGTGATAGAGCTGGTATTGAGCAGGGCGATGTTATTACTGAGATCGATGATCTGCCGGTGATTAGCGTGGCTAGTTTCGATAAGGCGATTAAGGCGCAGAAGAGCGGTGAGACTGCTATGGTGGTTGTTTATCGCGAGGGCAGCAGTATGATTTTGGAAATGCAGATGGAATAGTTTGGCATGATGGTGCATTAAACAAAAGCCTCCAGGTAGAAATATCTGGAGGCTTTTGTAGTTAGATATTTCGGGACACCCTTGTCCC
>JAPLCU010000155.1 GCA_026392045.1 Armatimonadota bacterium | reverse complement strand
TTCTTTTTGCTTCTCTTGCAGTTGTTGTTGCTGTCATGGTATGCTCCTTTCAGATAATTGAAGTTGTCGGTTGACAGTTGACGGTTGACGGTTACTGACGGCGAAAGCAATAGCTTGAACAAAACAGCCTTTGTAATCGTCAGATAGATAGTTACTTCGGTATCCTGATGCCGAAGTCGGCTCCGCAGGAGCCGGTAATGTCATAAGTGAAGGAGGCAAGCGAAATGCCCTGGTGCCCTGAATGCAAAACCGAATACAAGCCCGAGTTTGATACTTGTTCGGATTGCGGTGTTGCGCTAGTTCAGGAAATGCCTGAGAAGGCCGAACCTAGCGCACATCGCGTCCATAGACTGAGATGGCGCAAATATATAGGCGCAGTTTTATTCGCGCTTATAATTTGCGCTGCAGTTATCTGTGGCTACCCGGTCTTTGCATCTACCGGGGGAGTTGAGCCGCTAGGCGTCGCCTTGATCTTGGCAGGTCTTTGCATAGCGGGTTTCGTGTTCGGTATCTGGGCCAAACTAAGCATCTGGCAGCTCTTACTGGGATGGTGGCTTTCCAGTTTGATGATGTGGTCCATTATGTTGCACGAGGGAGGTGGAGCAGAACCCAGTTTGGCGGATAGACTGTATTTCCTGCTGTCGACGTGTATAATCACCCTGGTCATCAGCATTCCAACAGCTATGTCAGCCCACCTGGCAAATTGCTGGCGCAAAAATGGGCGGACACATCTGTTCATCTGGCTGTTTCTAACAGTGATGCTTTTCGCCCTTCCGTTTATGCTGCAATTTTACGCACAAACCCACCGATATTAGCCCATCCCTCCCCAACTCAAAACTCATAATTCAGAACTCAGAACTAGCGTCCGCGATACTTCTCCACCTGCTTTGTCGTAACTCCGAGCTTGGCGAAGACCTCAGGCTCGTTTTCTGATTCGGTCGGGTCGGCTGTGGCGAGCTCTGAGAACTCTATTACCTTCGGCTGAGATTCCAGGAACCACTTGAAAATCTCGCTGACGGGCGTTGGGTGGTCGCCGAATGTTATCAAGCTGGAATCTGCCGAGCGCAGAATCGCCCGCGCGAAGACCTCTGATGCCGGGGCGAGCTTGCCCTGGCGCTTGAGCTCGTCAATATGGGTGTCCACCTCTTTTTCGATGAGCTGCTGCCTTAGCTTTGTGGTTTCTTCATTTTCAGAAGAAAATTCTGTCGGCATCGATAGCTCAACGCTATCCATCCGCACAATTTCGCCCTCGCTGAAAACGGCCGCATCTGCGATTCTCGGCTCGCAGACCAGCGATACCTCCGCTATTCCGCTCTTATCCCGCTTGATCGCCACGGATAGCCGCTTGGCGTTCGCTTCGCTCACAAGCTCCCAGGCAGATTTGGTGAAGCTCAGCATTCCAAAAAGCTCCCTGCCCCTGCGATAAACAGACTTCAGCACCCCAAGCGCGCCGTCAAACGGAGTAGCGGTGTGCTCTATCCTGATAGGCGCCTCGGATGCGTTTGCAATAATGCGGTCGAGATCGTCCTCGGTGATCTCAATCCCGCGGTCGGGGTAGCTCCCCGCCTCAAATAGTTTTGCTTCTCTTTCGATTGTTTGTGTGGTCATTTTGTTCTCCTTTTGTTGTTGCTAGTGATGTCGTTCTGTAGTAAAATGCTTGGGTGCTTAGCAATCATTCCAACAACTGTGTATTTTATATTGATGAGTCTGGCGACCTTGGTTTTGGAACTGGTTCGTCTAACTATTTTGTGTTAGCTATTGTGTGTGTTGACAGTAGCAACAACGATAAGCTCAAACGCTATGTGAGAAAGTTCCGTATGTCGATGCGCCTGCCTGCCGGTGTGGAAATGAAAGCCAGTAATACAAATTCAACGAACAGGGTTAGGTTCCTGGATGGCTTGTCAAAGCTTCCTTGCAGTTTTCACTATATTGTTGTCAACAAGAGCAAAGTTCAACAGCCCCTGAAGCGGGATACAAACATTTTGTATAACTATGTTTCAGGATTGGTTCTTGTGCCGATGATTTCGATTCTTCAGCAAGCCACTGTTAACTTCGATTGTCGTACTATCAAAGTTGCATCCGGTAATAGCTTAGGTGATTACCTCTGCACGAAATTGTGGGGTGAGATGAGCACATCCGTGGACGTGAAGTTCAGCTATGTAGACTCAGCGCGATCTGAAGGTGTTCAGGCTGCCGATTTTGTAGCGAATGCAGTATTTCGCAATTATGAGCGCGGAAACAAGTCTGGTTACGCGAAAATAGCTGGTAAGATTGGACATGGAAAGAGGCTCTTTTTCTAGCGGTACAAAAAAACAGCGACTCCCTGCGGGCGACTAGCTTACAGCTAGTTTATGCCACCCTTCCGGTGACACGCTTTACGCAGGACTTACGTCGCCAAACTTAGTATACCACAAATGTCTCAGATGTCAACCTTTTCTTTTACTTCTTTTTAATTATTTTCAGATAGTCTTTCTTTTGCCTGCCTTCAGATCTCCAACGCCCCCGGAATCCCCAAATACTCCCTGATCCAGCTTTCGTCCGGCCTTATCACCTCTCCCGTTACCAGCTTCGTTATCACCCCGGCAAGCTGCTTCAGGTCGCGGTCTTCGAGTGGGCCGAGGCTGAAGCTCGGGTAGGCGGTGACGTTGAAATTGTAGTCCACCAGCCTTCTAATCACCTGCTCCTGCATCACGCTCTCTTCTATGTCTCGCTTGAGCTTCAACAGGCACATTCGCAGCACATCCAGGTGAATCTTTGCAAGCGCGAACGAACCGACATTCATCCCCTCGTCTA
>JAPLCU010000001.1 GCA_026392045.1 Armatimonadota bacterium | reverse complement strand
TATTGTAACGGATTTGGTAAGCCGATTCCATGTTATTCGGGAAACCCTTTTCCCGAAACGCCCCCGGCCTGGCAGAGAAGAAGGACTGATCGTCTGGCACAAAGAATAAAGTATCATCCAGCCTGTGAGGAGACGATCTGGTGAAGTGGTCGTCTACGCGCGGCACGCAAACGGGAAGTCGCGGCTTGCGGTGTGGAAAGAGCAGGCTCGCGCCGTACCGATCACCAGTAAGGGTGTGCTGAGAACGAAGATCGGTTACATACACAACAACCCGGTGAAGCGAAACCTGGTCGGCGATCCCGGCCAGTGGCTCTGGTCGAGTTGGCGCAACTACTATATGAATGACGACAGTATCTTTCGCATCGATAGGCTGGAGTTTCTATAGTCGCGACACGGTGCGCCCGGCGGTTTCGGGAAAGGGGTTGCCAACTACTCAGGAACATGGATCGGCGGCATGACCTGCGGTAGTGATGGGAACATCTACGCTATCGGTTCAGGCGGTTTGCAAAGGTGTGACGTGGAGACTGTCCCCGAACCCACCTCCATCCTCGCCCTGCTCTGCGGCATCGGCGGAATGGGTGAGATGATTTGGAAGAGAAGGAAGTAGAATCAACATCACGATTCCCCGGTGCCCAACTGCAGGTACCGGGGAGTCTCTCTAAGCCGCAAGAACCGCTGCCAACTCCACTACCCGCCCCGCTTCCAGGCTCAGAAAAGTTCGATAATCGTCCAACCAGGGGAGCCAAACTATTAAATCTAAACTATCTCTCAACCATTTGACCTTGTCAGTCTCGCTGGCGAGGTTTTGATGTTTTCCGGCACTTTCTCTGAATCTTTGTGACTACCCCCAAGTTCGACTACGAGATGTTCGTGCTCATGATCGGCTGATGCAACAAGCAAGCCTACAACGAAAGAGTTCAGTCTTAGTGTATTTGTCATTCCGAACTTGATTCGGAAACTAAGCCGTAAGCTCAACATATCCTGAATCGAGTTCAGGATGACATGCAATTCCCGCAAGACTGAACTCTCTCCCTACAACGATCTCGTGTGACTTTCAGATTGAACTGCGGTATAATGTTCTCGGAAAGGTTAGGGCACAAAGTTATGGCACAGAGAATCTCCATAGACGAAGCAATAAAGCTTATGGTTGAGCGAATTGCTGGCCGCTTTAATCCCGAACGCATCATCTTGTTTGGGTCGCTGGCTCGGGGTGATGCCCATTCGGATAGTGACATCGATCTTCTTGTTGTTCTGTCCGCGTGTGACAACCGCAGGGCCGCCACGGTTTCTATTATGAAATCACTTGCTGATATACCTGTCGGCAAAGACATAATTGTCACAACTCCTCAAGAACTCGAAACGCGAGGCAAGCTGGTCAGCACAGTCCTTTATCCTGCATTGCACGAAGGGAAGGTTCTGTATGCCAGATAAACTGGTAATGTTAGAAACTGCCAGATGGCTACAATATGCGCAAGAAGATCTCGGCGCTGCAATCGCACTGCAGTCCGGGACTCCCAGGCATTCTTGTTTGCTCGCCCAACAAAGCGCTGAGAAGGTTATCAAGAGCATCTATGTATTTCTCGACCAGCGAGTGCCGAGAAGTCATGACCTGGATATGCTTATAAGCCAGCTTCCTGATGGATGGGACATCAAGACGCGGTTTGACGACCTTTCCGAACTGAGTTTCTGGGCTGTGGAGTCTCGCTATCCGGGAGATGCACCCGAAGCCACACGAGATGATGCCGATTGTGCGGTGGCTCTGGCAAAGGACGTGTTGTCCTGCGTTGAAAAGAGCCTTCAAGATAATGGTTTTGCATATTAGCGCGTCCATTTCAGCCTCTCGATCCACCTTGAAGTCCCTCAACGAGGGGTTGACAAAGAGGATAAATAGCATAATATTGAGATGGATTTCTCGCCACTTCTGACCATAATTGAAGTAGGCTTTTTGCACACATACGCAGTACAACAGCTTATCATACAGCAGTGTCTGTTAATATATCGCAATTTCTTAGCGCTGCCAGCAGCTCTACCAACTCCATGATTAGCATGGGTTGCTGACTCACAAAAGTTCGATAACTGTTCAGCCAGGGGAGCCAGATTTCATTTTGGGCATTTATATCGAACTTTCCCCCTGTTAGAACCAATATTCTTGAGTATTTGGCTTATGTCTTTCTGCCACTCACTGAACTTCTCATTATAATATTTGGGTGGAATGCTGCCGTCAATTTATCGATATACATCTGGTCAAGACGATTTTGTAGTTTGGTGTATTGTTGTTGAAGGGTGGTTATCATCCCATCACGGTATTGCTTCTGCTCGGCATGACCGCATTTGCGTGCCGTTGTCGCCAGCATTGCCATCTCCGATTCATCCTGATCAAGTTTTGTCCGCAGTTGCTCCCGCTCAACATCAAGAGGTCGGTATTACCTGTCGAAATCCTCGATCTTAAGATGCCCGTTTTGATAGAGATCGACAAGGCGGCCGATCTTATCGTTTATTTTTCTATCTTCTTTTCGTCGGAAACATCCTTTGGTTTTGCTTCCTTTTTGCCGGACACTGCTTTTTGTATTACTTCCTGACTATCAAGAACAGCCTCCCGCACAACAATATGATCCGTCAATATATCAGAAATCCCTGCCGCAGCCACGTTTTTTGCAAACATCCGATATGTCCACTTATCTTCCTGTTTAATCGACTTGCGGATGCGTGACCGATGGGAGATAATTAGATGAGGATTATACGTTCATGGGCTACTTTGTTGCGCTAATGATTTGAATTGAGCAAACTAAGAGATCGATCTATGTGTAGTGAGAGGTTATGTGGCCATTCTGGTTTGTTATAGTTGTGGCTGGGGCAGGTCGCTGAAAAACACTACTTATAGGCTTAATGGTAAGATGAACTAACCGGCCGGGCGCAATTCTATACTGACGATGATGACAAATGTCTGCGTTGCCGGAAAGAAAGCAAAGGAGTAATAAATGACATCAAGAGAACGACTCCAGGCAACACTCGAGCACAAACAACCGGACACTCTGTGTATAGACTTCGGCGCACCCGCAGTTACGGGAATGGGCGTCTGCACCGTGGATAAGCTTAGACGCACCATTCTGGGTGACACTAGCCATCGGGTTCAGGTGACGGAGCCTTACCAGATGCTAGGTGATATAGACGAACCTCTCCGACAAGCGCTGGGAGTGGATGTTGTGGGCGTTTCCGGCCCCAATAACATGTTCGGATTCCCAAACGAGAGGTGGAAGCCGTTCGAAATGCCTGACGGGACTCCGGTCGAGGTGCCTGGAGCGTTCAACTTTACGCTTGATCCGGCCCGAGGGCTACTGATCTATCCCGAAGGCGACACGTCCGTTCCGCCCTGCGCCGTGATGCCTCACGGCGGCTACTTCTTCGATTCGTTGTCGCGCCAGCAGCCGATAGATGAGGACAAGCTAGACCCGGCGGACAACTGCGAGGAGTTCGCTGTGCTGAAGGCGCGAGATCTCGCACATTACAGGTCCGCTGTAGATCGGATCTATGAGCAGACCGATTACGGCATCATAATGGGCTTGCCGGGAACCGCATTCGGTGATATTGCGCTTGTGCCGGCCATGTGGCTGAAGCGCCCCAAGGGAATACGCGACGTCGCGGAGTGGTATATCTCCACAGCTGCCCGGCGCGATTACGTGATGAGTGTCTTCGAGCGCCAGTGCGAGATTGCTCTTGAGAACATAGAGTTGCTCGCTGGGGCAGTGGGCGACAAGGTGCAGGTTGTATTTACGACTGGGACCGACTTTGGAACGCAGAGGGGGCTTTTCATCTCGCCGCAGTCCTACCGTGATCTCTTTAAGCCGTTCCACAAAGCGGTAAATGACAAGATACACGAGCTGACCAAATGGAAAACGTTCATCCATAGTTGTGGATCGGTATACGATCTGATGCCGGATTTCATAGACGCTGGATTCGATGTTCTAAATCCTGTGCAGTGCTCAGCCGAAGGCATGGGACCGGCAAGGCTCAAGGCTGAGTTCGGAAGTGATATTGTCTTCTGGGGTGGAGGTGTGGACACACAGCGCACTCTGCCTTTCGGCACCCCCGAAGAGGTTTATTGCGAGGTGAGAGAGCGTGTCGATGTGCTGGCGACCGGAGGCGGTTTCGTGTTCAACGCCATTCACAATGTTCAGAGCAATGTCCCGATCGATAACACGCTCGCGATGGTCCGTGCGTTAAGAGACATAAGGGATGGAAAGTAATATCCGCCCAGCGGGTGCGGCATTTATTGGAGGTCTTCGTGTATAACAAGACGTATCATGGTTTCTCGCTCATTGAATTGTTGGTGGTCATAGGGATCATAGCCATCCTGGCTGCAATACTGTTTCCTACGTTTATTGCCGCAAGGGATAAAGCATATCAGACGCAGTGCCTGGGCAATCTTAAGCAGATTGGCCTGGCGACGATGATGTATCAAAACGACAACGGCAGCCGCTTCCCGCTCTGGGGCGGCACCAGCGCCGTTAATAATGGATGGTTGGGTTCCGTGCAGAAGTACGCCCGCACCAAGCTGCTGGCCAAGTGTCCCAAGCTCAAGAAGGATGTGGGTTTCAGCTACTGGAGGAATGTCTACACCGACTATTGGTCCGTGCCCGGTGGCACGGTTGCGCCACCTATGGTAGGCGAGATGTGGTTCCCCAAGAACACTGTATTCCTGATGGATGGCCCAGCTGATCAAAACGCGACTGGTTGGCATACGTGGTGGGGGCCGCCCACGACTTGGCCGTATATAGCAAGTAATCTGGAGAATGAAGCTGAGAAAAGACACGGCGGCGGCGCAAATGTGCTATTCATAGATGGCCACGTAAGAATCGTGAAGCAAGGAGATTTCACAACGACTTCCACGGACTCCAGCAACGACCCTCTCGCAGTGAGCGGGTATCCCCAATTGCCAAAACCTTCCGGAATTTGGGCGAATCGCAACGACGGCAGCCATCCGTGGTTCAGGAGCAATTAGGCTTCGGCATCAGGATACCGAAGCAAGCTAGCATCAGGATACCGAAGCAAGCTAGCATCAGGATACCGAAGCAAGCTAGCATCAGGATACCGAAGCAAGCTAGCATCAGGATACCTAAGCAAGCTGCGGAAAATGGTTTCAAAAAGTATTTTAAGGAGTGTAATTGCATAAAAGAAAATTTATCTAACTCAATAACCAATTGGTGGCCAGATTAGTCGCATAGAGCCGCAGAACCAATATCCAATCCCTAAACGCTGGGGCAGCATCAATTGGCATATCTGCCTAGCGCTTGATACAATATCCAATGAAAGAGATAAAACACTATTTTGAATACCAAAGCAGCTGAAGTTTATACATTTATTCAAATTGCCACGCAGAAATGCTCAGCCAGACTATTTTGGCAGACACGAGGTGAAAATGACGAAGCGAACACTAATACGCAGACTAATAGGTGGAGAGGACATCGAGCGATGTGGCTTTTGGCTTGGAAATCCGCATCCTGAAACCTGGCCGATTCTCCACAGATACTTCGGCACGGCTACCGAAGAAGAACTGCGCAGAGAGCTCAACGACGATTGTCGATGGATATGTCCTCAGTTTTACTCTGACGCATACAACGACCCTGACGGTCGGGAATTGTTCGACTCGGGCTTGGACCGCAGCAAGCACGCGACTTTTCCTCTGGCGGATTGTGAAACCGTATCTGATGTAGACAGATTTCCGTGGCCTAAACCCGAATATCTAAGTTTTGATTCCTGCCTGGCAGATCTTCGCAGCGCCGGGGATGTGTACAGGCTGAGCGGGTTCTGGACGCCGTTCTTCCACAACCTGGGCGACTTGTTCGGGATGGAAGATTACTTCGTCAAGATGTACACTCACCCCGATGTCGTCCTGGCCGCGACAGATAGAGTCTGCGAGTTCTACTACGAGGCCAACGAGAGGTTCTTCGCGTCTGCTGGAGATCTGATCGACGGGTTCTTCTTCGGCAATGACTTCGGCACGCAATTGAGCCTGCTCTGCGGGCCGGTTCATTTTGACAAGTTCATTATGCCGTGGTTTTCAAGATTCACGGATCAAGGCCACAGACATGGTTATCAGGTCATTCTTCACTCGTGTGGCGCAATTCACGAGGTCATTGAACGACTCATTGCCGCAGGCGTTGATTGCCTGCATCCGATCCAGGCGAAAGCTGCGGGAATGGATGCAGATACGCTTGCGGCCGATTTTGGCGGGCGAATATCGTTCATGGGCGGCATAGATACCCAGGAATTGATGACGAACGCTACTCCGGAGCAGATTCGGGCGGAAGTCAAACGCGTTAAGCAGCTACTGGGGACCAATCTGATTGTCAGCCCGAGTCACGAAGCCATTTTGCCGAATGTGCCGCCGGAAAATGTGGAAGCAATGGCGAGAGCGGCATTTGAGAACGATTAGGATTATCGACGAACTGAAAGATGCAGATGTGAAGAAATGTCCATTAGATTGAGCACGATTGATATCGTCATTGTGATTGCGTATCTCGCGGTGGTTGTCACTCTTGGCACCGTGATGAAGAGAAGCGCCGCCAAGAACATCGGAAGCTACTTCCTTGGCGGACGCCAGTTGCCTTGGTGGGCGCTCGCGATGTCCGCTCGTCGTTTTGGCAAGGCTTACTCTTTGCGCAGTCTATTGAGCATTCTTGTGGGGATTCCGTGGATTATCTCTCTTTACCTGCTTCCGACCTACCTGGCGCTGCACCGCTACAATGCGGCTCTGATAACCCTCGCCATCGTGGCTGCGGGTTGCGTGGCGCTATACTTTAGTTGGTATAGAGGGCTTGACAGGACGAGCCCACTCCTGTTTTCGGAGCGGACATCGTGTATACTGAGATGGATCGAACAACCCCATGAAAGCTGGACTACGCACAGCTACTGAAATCACTAAGCAGAGATGTTCAGTAAGGTATTTTTCCGGAAAGGGGAACCAACTAATGAGATTCAGGAGTCTTGTGTTGTTTGCAGCGCCTGCGCTCTGCTTGATGGGGTCGGCGCTTTTCGCCAATGAGTTTTATGTTTCCACTAAAGGCAAGGATTCCAATAATGGCAGCCGTTCTGCCCCGCTTCGCACAATCCAGCGTGGAGCGGAGCTTGCAAAGCCCGGTGACGTGATAACGGTGCATCAGGGGGTTTACCGAGAACGCATCAATCCTCCGCGCGGAGGTGATTCCGACACCAAGCGCATAGTATATCAAGCTGCAAAAGGCGAGAAAGTCGAGATTAAGGGATCGGAAATCGTCAAGAATTGGGTGAAAGTTCAGGACGGTGTATGGAAAGCTGTCATCCCTAATTCGTTCTTCGGCAGCTTCAACCCCTATAGCGACCTCATCCATGGCGACTGGTTCGATGCCAGGGGCCGTGAGCATCACACCGGGGCTGTCTATCTCAACGGTGAATGGCTGACCGAGGCGGTCAAGCTGGAAGAAGTAATGATGCCCGTTGGGACAGTTCCGGCATGGCTCGCGCAGGCAGATGGGTATCTTCTGAATGTAGCGTGGCTGCGGCCCAGCGGTTCAGAAAACACCCAGAGGATTCCGGCGGTAGGTTTTACAGCCAAGAAAGGCGCTCAAAACGCTCCTTGCACGGAGGGGGGAGAGTGCATCGGATGGATCGCGAACGGCGACTGGGTTCGATACGAACGGGTGAATTTCAAAAGGCGCACTGAACAGCTCGAAATTCGCGCTGCATCGGCCGCCGACGGCGGCATTATCGAGGTCCGGCTGGACGCACCGGACGGGGAGCTTATCGGCTCCTGCAAAGTCTTGAACACCGGCGGGTGGCAATCGTGGTCTTCTTTCAAAGCGAAGATCAAGCCGGCGAGTGGAGTCAAGACGCTGTGTCTGGTCTTCAGGAGTCTCAGACCGGCGGCGGTCAACACCCAATTATGGTTTGCCCAAGTGGACGCGTCTAACACCACTATCTGGGCTCAGTTCAAGGATATTGACCCCAACAAGCAACTCACCGAAATCAATGTGCGTCAGACGGTCTTTTACCCGGAGAAGCCGAGCGTGAACTTTATAACCGTGCGCGGCTTTACGATGCGCGATGCGGCTACACCGTGGGCGCCGCCAACGGCTGAGCAAATCGGTCTTATCGGCACGCACTGGAGCAAGGGCTGGATCATTGAAAACAACATTATTTCTCACTCCAGGTGCGCCGGGATTTCGCTTGGGAAATATGGCGACGAGTGGGATAATAAAGCAGAATCCGCCGAGGGCTACAACAAGACCATCGAGCGTGCCTTGGCGAATGGATGGAACAAAGAAACCATCGGTCATCACATCGTCCACAATAACACCATCTCCCACTGCGAGCAGGCGGGCATTGTGGGCAGCCTGGGTGCAGTGTTCAGCCGGATAACCGGCAACACCATCCACGATATTCATGTCCAATGCCTCTTCTCCGGCGCCGAGATGGCAGGCATCAAGTTACACGCAGCCATTGATGTTGAGATCAGCCAAAACCACATCTACCGGACTTGCCGGGGCCTTTGGTTGGACTGGATGGCGCAGGGAACGCGTGTCTCGGGGAATCTTTTCCACGACAATGCGGCTGAAGATTTATTCGTCGAAGTGGACCACGGCCCATTTCTGGTGGACAACAACATTATTCTCTCGCCCGTCGCGCTGCTTTCCGTGTCGCAAGGCGGGGCTTATGTCCACAATCTCATCTCTGGAGCAATCAACCAGGTCTCATTCGACGGACGAATGACCCCATTCCACAAGGCGCATTCCACCGAGGTCGCGGGTCTGCACGACAACCCGAGCGGTGATAATCGCTTTTATAACAACATATTGGTGGAACGTGGTGACTTGAGCGCGTATGACACGGCGAAATTGCCGATGTGGATGGACGGCAATGTGTTTTTGAAAGGCGCTAAGCCTTCCAAACTTGAAAAGGACCCTCTCATCATCTCGGATTTTGACCCGGCGCTTAGACTGCTCGAAAAGAAAGATGGCTTCTATCTCGAATTTCAGTTCGACAAAGCCTGGATCGCTGAACGGAAGCGCCAACTCGTGACCACCGATATGCTGGGTAAGGCGACCATCCCGGGTCTTCCCTATGAGAACCCCGATGGTACGCCATTGACGATTGATGCCGACTACTTCGGCAAAGAAAGAAACAAGGCAACTCCAGTCCCCGGGCCGTTTGAGAGTTCCAACTGGGGCCGGCTTAATCTAAAGGTATGGTGAAATGACGAAAAGTATATGCGCCATCGCTGGCACAGCTCTGATGTTGACGAGTCCAGTCGTGGCCGAGCCTGTTAAGGAGATCATAATCGTATTCAAACAGCACTACGACCTTGGTTTTTGGGGGACATGCCAGGAAGGATTTCTGCGGCCCGTTACAGCCAAGAAAATGATCGATACATTCCGCACCTTTCATCTCGACCAGGCTCTCGATGCCTGCGAGAAGACCAAAGACAATCCGCCCGGAGAGCGCTTTGTCTGGACCGTTCCCGGCTGGGTGATGGCGCAAATGGCCGCCAAGGATCAGGACCCGGTTCGACGGAAGCGCCTTGTCGAAGCCGTTCGTCGCGGGCAGATTTCCTGGCTGGCCAATCCCTACACCAGCCAAACTGACTCCATGGACTTGGAGGAGGTCGTCAGAGGTCTCGGATTCGGTTCCCAGCTTTCCCGCGAGTTCGGCCTGCCGCTGCCGCAAGCGGCAAACATGACCGATGTCCCCGAACATACCTGGGCCGTGTCCACGATCCTGAAAAACGCCGGTGTGAAATTCTTTCATATCGGCTGCAATCCGTGCAGTTCCTGGCCGGATGTTCCACCCCTTTATTGGTGGGAAGGCCCCGACGGGTCGCGAACGCTTAGTATGTACACTCCCGCCAACTACGGGACCGGTATGAAGCCGCCTGCCGGCTGGCCGCACAAGACATGGCTTTGGCTGGACATTCGGGGCGATAACTGCGGGGCGCAGTCGGCGAATGATGTCCAGGAGATGCTGGACAGAGCCAAGCGCGAAATGCCGGGTGTGCGCGTTCGGATTGGCGCCCTCTCCGACTTCGCCGAGGCCATTCTCGCGGAAAAGCCAGACCTGCCGGTGATTCGCAAGGATATGCCCGACACCTGGATCTTCGGTATTATGTCGATGCCGCAGGAAACCGGTATCGTCCGCAATCTGCGTCCCCGCGTCGGCGCTCTGGAATCGCTGGATACTCTTCTCAACGCCTGGCAGGTAAAAACTCAACCGGCGGCGCCAATCGTTGCTGCAGCTTATGAAAAGAGCCTGATGTTTGACGAACACACCTGGGGTTCCTGGGTCGGCTATGATGCCAAGGATTATCTCTACGGAAAAGAATGGGAAAAAGCCCGAGCCGAAGGTCGTTACAAGGAAATCGAGGCAACTTACAAGGAGCACGGCGACTATGCCCGTGCCGCGCAAGCCGTCGTGGAGCCGGCCATTGAGGAACGCATGAAGAGTCTCGCCCACGCCGTCAAGGCAGACGGAAAACGCATTGTCGTCTTCAACCCGCTGCCTTGGAAACGGAACGATATTGTTGATCTGGCCGTCAGCCCAGATTTCCCCAGGGGCACAATAACGCTGCGCGATGTCTCCGCCAATCGCGACATCCCCGCCGAATGCGACGGCAAAACCATGCGTTTCCAAGCCGTTGATCTGCCCCCGCTGGGTTACCGAACCTTTGCTCTCCCCAAAACACAAGCCCCTCGCCTGCCTGCATCGGGCGAACTCAAGGCGGACTCCGCCGCCGGTGTCCTGGAGAATCGCTTTCTCCGCGTCAAACTGGACAAGACACGCGGAGTGATCACCTCGATTATTGACAAAACAACCGGGCGCGAGTTGGTGGACACCCATGCAAAATACGGGTTTGGTCAATATCTGTACGAACGTTTCTCCGACGACAACATCAAAGCCTACCTGGCAAAGTACGGAACGTTTGATCCGTGGGTGATCTGCAAATCGCATCTCCCCCCAGCAAGTCAGGTTCCCTATGCCGCCGCCTCTCCCAAAGGGTTTACCTTGACGGCGAAAACTGACGCCGTCAGCGCCAGCATCGCGATGAGCTCGGCACCCGGCGAAGGAACTCCTCACGCCATTTCGCTCCGGGTGACTTTGTATCATGACCAGCCGGTGGTTGATCTCGAATGGGCCATCCAGGACAAAAAACCGGACTCGTGGCCGGAAGCTGGCTGGCTCTGCCTCCCTGTGAACGCTGCCGAGCCGCAATTCCGCCTCGCGCGCCTGGGCGGAATCGTGAACCCCGCAACGGACATCGTCAAGAAGGCAAACATTGATTTGTTCAGTCTCAATGGCGGAATGACCGTTTGCGGTCAGGATGGGAAAGGCGTCGGAATCTGCCCGGCGGATTCGCCGCTGGTCAGTTTGGGCTATCCCGGTTTGTTGCAGTATAACTCTGAATGGACGCCCAGAGAGCCGGTGGTGTTTGTCAATCTGTTTAACAATATCTGGGGGTGCAATTACCAGCAGTGGGTCGAGGGATCATGGCGCTCGCGCGTTCGGGTATGGAGCGTTCAAGGGGACAAAAACGAGGCTAACCTTATCACTCCATCGTGGGAAGCGCGAAGTCGTTGTTTGGCTTTCATTGCTGACGGTCCCGCCGGGACACTGCCGCCAGAGCAGTCCGGCGTAGAGATTTCGCGAAAGGGTGTGTTGGTAACCGCGTTTGGCGATGATCCCGATGGCAATACAGGCACGTTGTTGCGAATATGGGACCACTCAGGCATCGCTGGAGAGATCAGCATCAAGCTGCCTATTGGATGCAAATTCACCAAAGCGCTGCCGGTCACACTTCGCGGTGAACCGAAAGGCGCAGCCATTCCAGTCAAGAACAATGAGTTACGTTGTGAACTTGGCGCTTATGCGCCTTGCAGCTTTATATTGACAAGGTAGGATGTTGGTCAAGCGCGCATTCGCACTATTATGAGGGAGCAAAACTATCAGGAGAAATAGGACTATGTTTTTTAAGATCATACTTGCTACTGGCGGGCTTTGCCTGGTGACAGCAGCGCTAGCGTCAGCCGGTGCGTTGATACCCAAGGCTGATAACAACCTTACTATTTCTCGGGCTACATTTTTGCCGTTGCGGTTTGGTGCCGTCAAGCCTCGGGGCTGGATACTCGAACAGATGCGTCGCGACCTAAGGGACGGCTTCGCAGGCCATCTCGACGAACTGTGTCGCGAGGCCTCCAGCGACATCTTTGCCGTCAACCGCAACCAACCCGGGAAACCCAATTCAGGCAATGCCGAAGGGGTCGCCTGGTGGAATGGCGAGACCGAGGGCAACTGGCGCTGTGGTCATATTATGATGGCTTGCCTGACCGGTGAGCCGAATGCTGTGGCGAAGGCGAAAGCATACGTTGAGCATATCCTTGCTGCGCAAGATGCTGATGGCTATCTTGGCATCTTTTCGCCCGAATTGCGCTACAAAGGCAATGGTGATCTTTGGGCGCAAACCTGTCTGTTTCGCGGTTTGCTCGCTTACGCAGATGCGACTGGTGACGAAAAGGTCTGGACGGCAGTCAAGCGCGCCGCAGATCGCACCATCGAGGGCTATGCCAGCTGCCTAAAAATCGAATATAGCCAACATGATGCTATGTTCACAGCTATTCTGGAGCAACTCTACGCCAGGACTGGCGACAGGAAATACATTGATTTCGGTCTGCGGCTCTACCGCGAATACCCTGGCATGAAGGAGTTTTTCGAGAATCCGGCAATCAAGCACGCGGACGGCACTACAACGTTAAATGGATGCCTTTCATATGCTCACGGCGCCACTGTGTCTGAGGCTATGCGCGTGCCGCTTTGGTTTTGGTCTGTGATGGGCGATGAGCAATACCTGCGCGTCGGGAAGGGCGCCGTGGACGCAATGGACGCTTGCATCATGCCCAGCGGCGCCCTTGTCAGTGATGAATTGGTGAACCGTCCACCGCAACCATGGGATATAGGTTATGAGTATTGCGCTATCCTTGAGCGGGAACTCACGTTGTTCAGCGCCGCCCAAAAATTCGGAGATGCTAAATATGCCGAAGTGGCGGAGCATCTTTGGGTCAACGCGGCCCAGGGTTCCCGGACTCCGGACGGCACCGCAGTCCTCTATTGCTCTCCTGAGAACAGGCTTTCGGTGAATGACGAGATTGGTAAACGTCAACGCTTCTCGCCTACGCATCAGCAGACTGCCGTTTGCTGCAACCCTAATGCCACGCGCGTTGCGCCCTATTACATCGCCAACTCTTGGATGCGCCCCAATGGCGCTGAGCCGGCCATCGCCGCTATGCTCTACGGCCCATCGGAATTGAGCACGGAAATCGCGGGGGTGTCTGTTTCCATCAAACAGACAACGCTTTATCCCTATTCGGGCGATGTAAAGATGACGGTAAGCCCCTCCAAGCCAGTCGCGTTCTGCATGTGGCTGCGTAATCCATCGTGGTCGCAGAACACTCAAATAGTTTGCCCTGGTGCGAAGATCACTCTCGCCAATGGCTTCTGGCAAGTACGCAAGAAATGGAAAGCTGGCGATACGGTTTCGATACGTTTCGACCAAGCAATCCGCGAGGCGCCGGCTATCAACGGCGAAATTGCGCTGCAATATGGCCCGTTGCTTTATGTGCTGCCGGTTCCTGGAACACCTCAAGTCATCAAAACTTACAACCTGCCTGGCCTTTCAGACTATCTGATGTCCGCAGACAACGGTGGAGACAAGATGTCTCTATCCGCAGATCAACGTAAAAGCGGCTTTGGTTTCGCTCCCAAAAAAGTCTCGACGAAGGGCGCTAATCCTGATCGCCCGCTTGATAACCCGCAAGTGGTGTTGGAAGGCAAGCTTGTAAATGAATTCTACGGCGGCGCGCCTGTACCGGTCCAGCTTGTGCCGATGGGCGCACAGAGCGCCCGGCTGCGACAGGTGACATTCCCGGTGGCAAGCGTCGAAAAACAGCGTCCCTATGGTCGCTTCAAAAGTTCCGGTTCGGCGGCGGCAATTCCGGCTCAACCCGGCACGCTTCCGATGTTCGATCACTGGCTGGTCGGTGAGAAGCAGCCGATAATATGCCAGTTCGCAGCAAAGCCGAAGACTGCCTATCAGGTGTTTGTTGGGTTTAATGAAGCATGGTGGGATAAGCAGGGACAACGAATGATGGATATTGAGATCTCCGGGAAAATCGTGGCGACAGTGGATTCGTTCAACAATGCAAAAGGAGCCCCGTCAGGGCATATATTCAAGGTAATGACGGATGAGCGCGGAGGCTTTACAATGCGTATCTGCCCACACCCGGATGCACCAGATCCGAACCCGGTTGTCTGCGGCGTGCTGCTGTTCCCAGGCGATGCGACTCTCGATGCAGACGCCATCATTCACCAAGGCGGGCCAAAACCACTGGTGACACTGCCAGCGGCAAACTTCAATGCGCAGCGCTAGAACAGAATAATATACAATAAAGAAGGAAAACATGAAGAATACAAATCACAATTGGGCAGTTTTGGGAATTCTGGCAGCCGCGTCTTTGTCTTTGCTGGGAGGCAGTGCGGCTGGCGCAAAAACACAGAAAGTTGATTTCAACTACTCACCGCCTGAATGGCAAACAGCCATCTGCCTACCGGATGACCCTTACAAGTCCCTTGTAGATCGCAGCGGCGAGCTGCTCTATCAATACAACCAGGGCGGACGTGAATTTGCTACCCGTGTCGGTGTAAAAGTTGGCGATGCGGTGTGGCAGAAACAGGAGCTTGTTTCGCCGCGCGTTCCTGTCGTGAGGACGCTAAGTGCAGCGGATGGACTGGAAATCGTGGAAGAAGCGTTCGCCGTCACGGACCTCCAGCAGACCAAAGCGATCACAAAGGGCGGGCCGTCACGCAACGATTTGATCCTGGTCCGCGTGAAAAACAACGGCAAAACTGAGCGCAAGATACATCCGCAGTTGATTGTAAACACGAAGATGGCTTTCAAGTTCCAGCCAGATGTGCAGTGCGTGACAATCAACGATCACGAGCAAGTCACTTCGTCATTAAAGATGACAGGAGTTGCGGAAGAGAATGAATCGCGTCGGGCGATTCAGCTTGAGACTTTGAGTGTTCCGGCGGGCAAAAGCGCAACGTTTTTCGTGCTCTATAGCGGCGGCGGTTCAGTCGTCGTGGAACCCGCTACGCTGAAAGAGGCGCAGGCGTGCCGCGACCACGCGGTGGCGTATTGGGAGAAGGCGCCTCTGCCATTTGGCCATATACAAGTGCCCGACACTGGCATTCAGGCGCTCGTGGATTCGTCTATCCGTAATATTTGGCAAGCGCGCGAGATCAAGAACGGTCTGCCGGCGTTTCAGGTTGGCCCGACAGTATATCGCGGTCTGTGGATTGTCGATGGATCATTCATTCTGGAAACGGCAACCCTGCTCGGCGCAGGCAAGGAAGCAAGAGCGGGCATCGAATATGAACTCAGTCAGCAGAGACCCTCAGGCGCATTCGAAGTGCTCAATCCAAAGTTTTACAAGGAGAATGGCCTCGTGATTTGGACGTGTGTGCGTCACGCTATGCTCACTCAGGACAAAGCCTGGCTGGAGTCGGTGTGGCCGAAACTGGAGAAAATTGCGGATTATATCAAGGTTCTGCGCCAGCGCAGTCTGGAAAATGACACCCCGCTCGATGACGGTATTAACCCGCCTGGCGAGTTAGACGGCGGCATGAACGGAAGGGAGAACTGCCCCGAGTTTTCCAATGTGCATTGGAACCTCAGCGGCTTGCGCGCATTCATTCAGGCCGCGCACTGGCTCGGCAAAGAGGACAAGGCCGCGCTTTGGCAGAAGGAATACGACGATTTCTACGCTACATTCCGAAAGGCCGCTGCACGCGATACCATCAAGGACGGCAAGGGCAATTCCTATGTGCCAATCTTTATGGCTAACGCGGGTAATGAGCTTCCGCAGCGCGCCCAGTGGACTTTCTGCCACGCCGTTTATCCGGGACAACTATTCACCCAGGATGATCCGCTTGTTGCCAGCACATTAGCAATGCTGGAAGCTACTGAACGCCAAGGCATGGTCTATGGCACAGGTTGGGATGCGACCGGCATTTGGACCTATTTCGCGTCTTTCTACGGGCACGCCTGGCTCTGGCAAGGCAACGGGCGCAAGGCCGCTCAGACCTTGTACGCATTCGCTAACCACGCCGCGCCCACGCTGGTGTGGCGTGAGGAACAGTCGTTGAAGGGTGAATCGTTCAAGAAAATCGGCGACATGCCTCACAACTGGGCCAGCGCCGAATTTATTCGACTCACCATTCATTTGCTTGCGCTCGACCGTGGGAATGAGTTACACTTGCTTGAGGGTTTCCCACGCGAGTGGGCGGGGCCTGGTATGCTTACATGCCTGAGCGGCGTTGCGACACCATTCGGCCCGCTAAACATGACCGTACAAGCTGATAAGAAAGGCAAAACCGCCAAACTGTCCGTCAAACCGCTGGCGGCGAACTGCAAGGCCATTGTTGTCCATCTGCCCGACGGCAGCACAAAACGGATTTCACCTAAGCAAGGCGGTAAGATAAGTTTTCCAATCGCCGTTGTATCCCGTATTTATGACTGACAATTATTTTAATCACGGAAGCAAGGAGATGCAAATGGACAATTCGAATATCCCTGGCAGTATCATGCCAGATACTGAGGGGCGCACCGACTCATCGTGTAGTTCGATTGATGATAAAGTGCTTAACATAGGCCGCAACGATAAGCTGGAGGTCACGTGGGGGGCTGTGATATCTCAGGGTGTGGGCGGTTGTTTAGGGGAATTTGAATCTGACGAATGTGTTACTCTCCTGTTTGTAAATAAGGGCAAGCTTAATGTCCGCATTGAGGATGAGCCGTTCACTGCGCACGAAGGTCAGGCGCTTGTAATTCTACCCAATGAAAAATGCATCGGTTTCGGGGCGCACCAGGCTCAACTGCTGTGCCAGTGGCTGAACTTGAGGATTCGGCATCGCGGCAGGAGGAGCGCGAATCATCTGTTGCAGGTTTCGAGAATCACGGATGTCGACAATCCTGCCCTGGTGACCGAATTGTTTAGGCTGATAACAGAGGAGTTCCAAAACAGCTATTCTTCCAGCCCGAACACGGTTGCAGGTTACCCAAGGTTTCATTTCCTACTTCTGTCATTATTGTCGTGGCTTCAGCCATCTGAATCGAAAACACAGCGTCCATTGAATGCGTTGACGTTGCTGGCAGAACGCGCAAAAAACTACATGCGTACAAATTCCCGCAAGCTAAACATCGTGACCGATGTCGCAAACTATCTTGAATGCAGCGAAAGATACCTTTGCGAAGCTTTTCGCCGCACCTATGGCTACAGCCCCAGCAAATACATGCTGGATTTGCGGATGCACCGCGCGCGGTGGTGCCTTATCGAAACCCGCTGGCCCATCTATCAGGTGGCTGAGGAATGCGGGTACGCCGATCATCGTTACTTCGACAGAGTCTTCATGCGCGAAAATGGTGTGACCCCGAGCGAGTATCGCATCGCTCATTCTCGTCAGCACATCACTGGTGGTATATAGTATTTAATTGCTCCTGCATCCTGATGTCAGAGCCCTCATAGGGTGGCGATCTCCAAAATCTCCAAACCGTTTTCCATTGCCTGCATTGGACGCCGCGCCCTACGTCGCGCCCATAATCAATAGCCCTCACTTATTGACCGCCGATATGTCCACACTTCTTCCTGTATTTTAGACTTGCGGAAGGGCATGACAACATGGCATACTGAAATTAGGATAGCAATGCCAAGTGATATGGCAGTCCGGGCCTGCTTATGGAAAATGTTTTTTCGTATCCGTGGCCGGATAGACGAGGTTATCGACAGCAGTCCGGACTATCCCTACACCAATATCAAGGCGACGCAAGGAGGGAAAGGAATTTATGCATTTAATACCAATGCAGATTGCATTCGCATAGAGCCAATGCAATCAAGTTTGAGTTCCGCAATAAACCAATTAAATCGAAAAGGAGACGAAGTAAAATGAACAGAAAAGTATTGTTTATGTGTCTGATGGTTCTCTTCCTGGGTATGATGGCTGGTTCGGCTTTTGCTCAAGTAGAATTGTTAACCAATACAGGGTTCGAAGATGGCATAAACCCCTTAGCTCCACCCTGGTGGAATCAGAACTCGTGGGGCCAAGGCAGTGCAGGCCAAGCTGTTGATGGCGTAGAAGGCCCTACAGGTACTCGCTCTGGCGCAAAAATGTGGCAGATGAGTGGTGCTGCTGTTGGTAACACAAACGGGAATTGCGTTGAGCAGGGACCCGTGTTCGAGGCTTGGGCTGGCACATTTAATGGCAGTGCGTGGGTTAGGGTGCCAACCGCTTCGGTTGACAATCCTGTATCAGTTGGTTTTAGATTTTGGCTTGGCACGACTGCAAACGGTTATCTCTTTGGCAATAGCAATCTAAATATGACCACATTGACAACTGGTGACTGGACAGAGATCACTTGCAGCGTTGTGGCTTCGACGCCTTGCACACAAGCGTATTTTGACGTCAAATCGATATCTAATCCAGATACGTCAATGATTACCTACGTTGATGACGCATCAATTACTATTACTCAATATGCCATAAGCGGCGCTATCACTTTGGATGACTTGGCCGACCCTACGGGTACGGTGGTCACCTGCTCAAGTGGCGCCAGCACAATCGTCGCTGATTCGAGCGGCGATTACTCGCTCTTGGTTGGCCCCGGCACGTACACCGTGACGGCTTCCAAGGCCCTTTATACAACGACATCTGTTGAAGGTGTGGTAGTGGAAGATGAGGATGTTCTTGGCGTGGACATCGAGCTTCCCAAGGTGACAACCGGCTTTATTAGCGGAACTATTACTGATGAATCTGGTCCTGTAGCTGGAATTATAGTGACAGCTTGTGACTTTGTTAACCATAGTCTGGTCCCGACCGACAGCGCGCCAACTGGGATAGATGGTAAATACAGTGT
>JAPLCU010000205.1 GCA_026392045.1 Armatimonadota bacterium | reverse complement strand
TTGCCATCCTTGTCCTTCCAGTAGCAGACGCTGCAGCTTATGACGTCTACCGTCGGGAATTGCAGGTCGTTGACGAGCCACTTGAGGGCGTTGATAAACATGTCGCTGGGCCAGTGCTCGCCGGTGCCGTCCTTGTAGGCCATCTTCGCGATGGCGAGTTTCGCGTCCGGCGCGGTGCCGACATACTCGATATTGTTCTTGTCGTATCCGGCGGCTACGCCCGCGCAGTTGGTCCCGTGGCCGATCTCGTCGTCAGCGGTATTCGCGTTGCCGTCGTCGTTGGATCCAAGGCCGTTGGTGAAGTCTTTCTCGTAACAAACCTTGTTGTTGCCATCGCTTGTCTTGGTGTTCGGGTTATTGATGACGTCAAAGACCTCGTTGTTGCGCTGGATCCCGCTGTCGATGATGCCGATCACCACGCCGGAGCCATTGTAGTTGTTTGGATTGTTGTGCTGGGTCGCGATATTGATCGCAGTCATCTCGGGACGGAGATTGTGCGTGGCCCAGAAGTCCTTGAAGGTGCCGTCTGCCTGCTTCCAGGATTCCCAGCGCTGGAAATAGTGATCGCCGGGGCAAACATGGTTGTCCACGGTTTTGGCCGGAATTCCCTCCTCGACCTCGTGAATCTCCACCACAAAGCCCAATCGAATGAGGGCATTGACAGCTCGGGCAGGCAGTTCAACCGATATCCGGTTGGAGAGTTCGTCCAAGACCCGATACTTGATCTCCGGCAGCGCCGAGATCGAGCGAATATAGTCTTCATTGACCGGAGGCAGGTTGCGATGCTCTTTCGCCCAACGAGCCGCCGCTGCCCTGTCGAGAAGCTCTGGCCTGTCTTTTAAGTTGACCCAAACGACCAGTCTCTCGTCGGAAGCGGCTTTTTCCAGTCTGCTTGCCAAGGCAAGCCCCAGTTTCTCAGGGAAATCCACACGTATGTTCGCTGACAGCGCGCTAGGAACGGCGCTGAAGATCAGGAACATTGTGATCAATAATGCTGGATTTCCAACTCGGTAACAACGTCCATTTCTTTCCATTTGACTTCCCATCCTTTCCATAAGATGTCCAAAGCGTCGTAACAAACACTTCCCGCCGCCAGGTGGACATGTCGTGCGTGGTGTTTCTTCGGGCTGCCAGACACGTAATCACGTTGCTCACCCACGCTATGCGAGCGACCATAACATAATCATGCAGTGTATCCCATGAATCGGAGTTTGTCAACTGGCAATATGAAAAATAACAATCTAATTAAAAGAGAAACTACGCCATCCAAAACACGACGAAGAACATCATAACGAGTTGCTTCCTTCTGATTTATCTTTATAACCTCTTTCTGCATGGGGACATTTTCCCTTTGCAGTTAACAGGGGTCAAATTCGCTTTGCATAGACACTGGCAAGATTGCCCCTATTCCCTGTTATCTGCTTTTATGGTACAATTCAAGTATGAGAATAGCTGTTATAATCCCCGCTCGGATGAGCGCTGCCAGGTTTCCGGGAAAACCGCTTGCGGACCTTTGCGGAAAACCGATGATACAGTGGGTTTACGAACGCGCGGGTATGGCTGCGAGCGTTTCGCGCGTGATTGTTGCTACCTGCGATGCGGAGATCGTCGATGCTGTGGAGTTATTTGGCGGAGAGGCTGTGATGACCTCTGATGCGCACAGATCAGGCACTGACAGGCTCGCAGAGGCTGCTGTAGGGCTGGATGTGGATATAGTCGTCAATGTCCAGGGTGATGAGCCGCTTATTGACCCCAGCGCCATTGAGAAAGCCATAGCGCCATTTATTGAGAGCGAAAGCGTGCAGATGGTCAGCCTTATGGCGCCGATAGATTCGGAGTCGGCTAAGGACCAGAATTTGGTGAAGGTGGTCGTTACCCAGGATTCTTACGCTCTTTACTTCTCCCGCAGCCCGATTCCCTACGAGCGAAAGCCGCTGGAGGGGGCGAGCATTTACGGACATGTCGGTCTCTATGCTTATACCAAGGACTTTCTTCTGAAGTTTGCTTCGCTTGAACCCACACCCCTCGAGCAGGCGGAATCTTTGGAACAGCTAAGGGCGCTTGAGCACGGGTATCGCATTAAGATGGTAGAGATTGCTGATCGGTCATTTGGGGTGGATACACTAGAAGACCTTGAGCGCGCGAAGGCGAGAATTATGAATGCTGAATTATGAATTGTGAATTATGAATGAGGGAAGGGATTGCGCTTGATGTAAGAGCTCACTCTTCACGCGAATCTACGTATAAACTAGCATCCTGAGCTCCGTCGAAGGGTGCGGTCAAGTCTAGACATGCGTATCTTCGTAGCCGCATACTTCGACGGAGCTCAGTATGCTAAGGCTATTGATGTTCGGTATTTCGGGATTTTGGTGTCAGGAATCCTGAGCGCAAAGTGCATATCGAAATCCCGAAACATCAACTTACAACTTATAACTTACAACTTACAACTACTAAGGAGCGAATGATGGTTATTGCCAGGGCTGGTGATGTTAATTTTGGGGATGGATTTGGCTTAGCGCTATTTGCAGGGCCGTGCGTGATTGAGAGCGAGGAGCTTTGCATGGATATCTGCGCGAGGGTGAAGGAGATCACCAATAAGCTGGGGATAGCGTATGTTTTTAAGGCCTCGTTTGATAAGGCAAACCGAACCTCGGTGGATTCATTCAGGGGGCTGGGGATTGATAAGGGTTTGGAAACGCTGGCGCGTGTTAAATCGCGATACGGCGTGCCGATTCTTACGGATATCCATGAGCCCTGGCAGGCGAAGCCGGTGAGTGAAGTTGCTGATATTATTCAGATTCCGGCGTTTTTGTGCCGTCAAACCGATCTGATTGTGGCTGCGGCCGAAACGGGCAAGTGCGTTAATATCAAAAAAGGTCAATTTCTTGCGGCCTGGGACATGAAAAACAGCGTAGCCAAGGCGAAAAGCACAGGCAATGACAATATCAGTCTCACCGAGCGCGGGAATTCGTTTGGATACAACACTTTGGTGGTGGATATGTGCGGCTTGCCGGCGTTGCGCGCGCTTGGGTGTCCTGTGGTTTTCGACGCCACGCATTCCGTGCAGCGCCCGGGCGGCCTCGGCGCTTCATCGGGTGGGGCCAGGGAATATATCCCGCATTTGGTGCGCGCTGCGGTGGCTGTGGGTGTGGATGCGCTCTTTATGGAGGTGCATCCTGACCCTGCGAATGCTATGTGCGATGCGGCGAGTATGCTTGATTTGGCTGATTTGGCAAAAGTATTGGCAGAAGCTAAAGCGATAGAGACAGCGCTGCTGGGATGTGAGGGATAAGGTATGTCTATAAAGGTAGGGTTTGTGGGAGCGGGCGGGGTTGCCAATGCTCATATGAATATGCTGGCCTCTATTGAGGATGTGCACATCGCCGCCATTACTGATAGTGATAGGGATCGCGCGGAATCGGCGGCTATGCTTTATCTCGCTCGGCCTTACGCGGATTATCGGGAGATGCTGGAATCAGAAAAGCTGGATGCGCTTTATGTGTGCGTTCCGCCGTTTGCCCATGGCGAGCAGGAGATTTTGGCTGCATCAAAGGGTATTCACGTGTTTGTGGAAAAGCCCGTTGCTATCGATATCGACATCGCTCGCAGGACACGGGATGCAATTATCAAGAGTGGTGTGGTCAATTGCGTGGGTTATCATTGGCGATATCAGTCCAATACAAGCCGTGTAATTCGGATGTTCAAGAATAAGACCATCGGCATGGTGCAGGGATATTGGATGGGCGGCATGCCGGGGGTCAATTGGTGGCGGCAGAAGGAACTTTCGGGCGGACAGGTGGTGGAACAGACCACGCATATTTTCGATTTGATACGTTACATCTGCGGAGAAGTGACAGAGGTTTACGCGGCATTCTCGACGAGAGCTTCGCAGGATATTGACGATTTCACAGGCTATGACGTGGGTTCGGTTGCGCTAAAATTGGCAAATGGCGCTGTGGGTTCGGTGTCGAATACGTGTATTCTTGGTGTGCCGTATACTGTGGGTGTGCATTTTGTTGCTAAGGATATGGTCCTTGAGCTGCACGGGGATTTGAAAGTGATTGAGCCGGGCCATACGGAAATATTTATCGCTCGCGAAAATCCGATGCTTGCGCAAAACCAGGCGTTTATTCAAGCGATCCAGACAGGCAATATAAGTCTGATCAAATCAGATTATGCAGATGCTGTTAAGACGCTCGCGCTTACCCTGGCATGTAATGAATCTGCTATGACCGGTTTGCCTGTCGCGCCGAAGGAATAAAGTGAGTTATGAGTTTTGAGGTATGAGTTTTGAGTTCTCAAAAGCGGGTGCATGCTGTGGTGCAGGGCAGGGCGCAGGGCGTTGGGTTCCGATATTTTGTTGCTGAGATTGCCGCGCATCTTCAGTTGACCGGCGTGTGCCGAAACCTGCGCAACGGCGATGTAGAGGTCATTGCCGAGGGTGAAGAAGGCGCGCTGGAAGCGCTCGTTGCTGCGTTGAACCGCGGGCCGGGCGGGAGCCGCGTTGATAATGTGCATGTGGTATGGTTTCCGCCAACGGGGGAGTTTCGGACGTTTCGGATTGGTTCCACTCGATAAAGGGATCATCACTAATAATTATGCTGCACGTGCTCGCGGCTGGCTGTTATCGGATTTCTGCGCAATAGCCTGCACGCCCACCTCTATTCGGCTCTTCAGGTCGTTTGGCT